>JAPOZF010000014.1:5334-7698 GCA_026706165.1 Gemmatimonadota bacterium | reverse complement strand
AACTACAACGGACAGCGGTACGAGGAGGAAGGGCACCGCTTCGCCGCCCTCGATCTCGAGCTTGAGCGCACCGCTTTCATGGTCGTCGACAGCGACTGCGGCTCGGGGAACGCACACGTGGAGGAGGGGATCGCTCCGGCCCTGGCCGCGGCCCGCAAGGCCGGCATGCACGTCTTCTTCATCCACAACGACTTCTCGCTCGTCGACGAGCCTGGCAGCATCAAGCGCGAGCTGCACGGAACGCGCTGGGGCATTCCCGGGGCGGCGGAGCGCCCGGCCCCGGTCCGCACTCCCGTCAAGCCGGATTACTCACCTTCGATCCGGCCGCTGCCGCACGAACCGGATTTTCCCAAGCGGGAGTGGTCGGGGTTCCACGAGACCCACACCGACTACCACCTGCGCTGCCGCGGCATCGGGACGCTGATCGCCGTCGGGTTCAGCCAGCGGGCCTGCCTCTACCAGACCGCCGCCGGGGCGGTCGAGCACAACTACCGGGTGATCGCGCTGCGGGACTGCACCCACTCGGGAGAGTACGCCGACACCGCCGACGACCGCCTCGAGGAGGGGGGATGGCTGCGCAGGATCGTGTTCCGCAACTTCGAGCACATCATCGGCTACACCAGCACCTCCGCGGAGTTCGCCGCCGCCTGCGGGGCCCCGGGCAACGAAGGCGGTGGGTGAGCCCCTCACCACCCCAGCGCATAGCCGTCCCGCCTGGGGTCGGCCCCGCCCGTGAAGGAACCGCTGTCGGGGTCGATCATGATCCCCTGTCCCCCTCCCACGCCGACGGTCCAGTCTCCCAGGCGCTCGATTTCGTGCCCCCGCTCTTCGAGCCGGGCGAAGACCTCCTCGCCGATGCGGTTCTCGGCGCCGATCTGGCAACCTCTCTGGGTCTTGGCGCGCGGCGCCTCGATCGCCGCCTGCACGTTCATGTCGTGGTCGAGGACGTTCATGATCATCTGCGGCGTCGTCTGCAGGATCCCGTGGCTTCCCGGAGTGCCGATCAGCAGGCGCAGGCCGCCGTCGTCCCAGACCTGAACCGGGGACATGCACATCTCGTTCTTCTTCAACGGACCGATGGCGTTCGGGCTCTTCGGCTCGAGGTCGAACCAGTTCATGAAGTTGTTGAGCGTCACCCCGGTGCCCGGCACCACCATCGCCGAGCCGAAACCGCTGCCCAGACTCTGCGTGCAGGCGACGGCGTTGCCGTCGGCGTCGACGGTGTCGAAGTGGGTAGTGCACTCGTTGAGCACATGAGCACATAGGGGTAGGGATCCCCTGCGACAACCTCGTTCTCCATCTTCTCGGCAGTGTAGAGATCGCCGCCGCAGGGCTGCGCCCGGTCGCCGATCAGCTCCCTGCGCTGCGCCGCGAACTCCTTGGACAACAGGCCCGAGGTCGGCGGGTTTTCGATGGCGGTGTACTCGGCCCTGTCGGCGATCGCCAGCTTCACCGCTTCGAGGAAGGTGTGTAGGGTTTCGGGGGTGTTGTGCCCCATGGCGGCGACGTCGTACCCCTCCATGATGTTGAGGGTCTCGAGGTACTGCACCGCCTGGCAGGGGGGCGGGGGCGCCCAGACCCTGTAGCCGCGGTAGTCGATGCATACCGGGTCGACCCAGACCGGCTCGAAGCCGGCGAGGTCCTCCCTGGTGATCACCCCCCCGACCTCGGCGAGGAAGGCGGCGGTCATCTCGCCGATCTCCCCCTTGTAGAACACCTCGGGCCCCGACCGGCAGACGGCGCGGAAGGTCTCGGCCAGATCCCTCTGCACGAGCACGTCTCCCGGCAGGGGGGGGCGCCCGTTCACCAGGTAGTTGGAAGCCGAGGAGGGGTACTTCGACAGGGCCGGTTCGCAGGCTTCGAAGAAGAAGTTGTTGCTGACCGTCAGGGCGATCCCCTGCTCGGCGTGCTCGATCGCCGGGGCGAACACCGTCTCGGGATCCATGGTCCCGTACTTGCGCAGGGCCTCGAGCCAGCCTCCGCAGGCGCCGGGAACGACGGGGGACAGGGGACCGCTCCCCTTCTTCTCCGCGTCGAACAGGGAAAGGTCCGCGGCGGCGGGAGTCAGCCCGATGTAGTCGAGCACCTTGTGCTCCCGGTCGCGGGCGCTGTAAATGTGCATGTACCCGACCCCCCCGATCCCCGACATGTAGGGCTCGGCAACGTTGAGGGCGGCGGCGGTCGCCACTGCGGCGTCGACGGCGTTGCCGCCCTGCATGAGGATGCGCAGCCCGGCCAGCGAGCCGAGGGGGTTGGCGGCGGCGACCATGCCGCGCCTGCCCATTACGGTGGGTCGATGCCTGATTCCGTGCTTGGATATGGCCATGGAGCTTTCCCTTGCTGTTGTAGAGTTGCGAAGTGATT
>JAPOZF010000014.1:0-5324 GCA_026706165.1 Gemmatimonadota bacterium | reverse complement strand
CGGGGAAGCCGCGCAGCTGCAGGCGGAGGGGTGTTTCCCGCGCGGCAGAGCCCTGGCGGACCGGACAACTGAGGTTTTCGAGTTTCCCGTAGTTCCCGTCGGACAAAAAAAGCGCGCCGGATGCTCCGGAACCTCTCATACGACCTTCACCTGCACACGCACTGGAGCTACGACGCCTTCAACTCCCTTGAAAGCTGCTTTCAGCACGCCCGGTCGAGGGGCGTGCGCTGCATCGCCGTTACCGACCACATGGTCCTGGACGGGGCAGACCGGCTCGAAGAAGCGGGTCGCGGCTATCCGGACGTAAGGGCGATCCCGGCCGCGGAGTTCACCGTATCCACACCTCACCGCAGCCGCGTCGATCTCCTCTGCTTCGGGCTTCAACGGGACGATTCCGGGCTTCTGGCAGGTGTCCTCGAGATCTACCGGGACTTTCAGCGTGAAACCGGCGAGGCAAGATGGAAGGGGCTCGATGCGCTGGGCCTCGATGTCACCGGGGAAGACTACCTGCAGCTCCTTCGCTCGTACCGCCCCGCCACCGTCGTCGACGTTCAGGGCGTCACCGACTGCCAGATCGACGTCTGGCTGGGATTCCTCAGGGGCCGCGGCCTGATTTCCAGTCCGGACGAACTGCGCCCCCTGATGGAAAGAATGGAGGAAAAAGTGAGCGTTCCTCCCTTTCCCGGCGTGGAAAGCGTCGTCCCTCCCCTGAAACAATCCGGAGCCCTTGTCGCCCTGGCACATCCCTACCGGTACGTCGGCGGCGACGAAGCGATGATCGACGCCTATGTCGAAACCTGCCAGGCAGACGGCATGGAATGCGCCCACGGTTCCGTCCCGCCCGAGCTCACCCCGCGCTACCGGCAGTACTGCATCGGGCACGGCCTCTTTTCCACGGGGGGATCGGACGCCCACGACGAGCGCGACCTGCGGATCAATTTCGCCCGGCATCACGGCGAGGAGGAGTGGCTGGACGAATTCCTCGAGCGACTCGAACGCAAGCGGGACGCGGGTCGATCGGGAGGATAGTCAAATTGCCCGCACCGGTGTTCACCTTCGACTGTCACTGAGTTCCCGCGTTGCGGAGGCCCTCTATGCCCGGGGAAGCGCATATCGGACAACAGCGAAAGCAGGCCAGGCACCGGAAGCGGCGCATCATTTTCAACAATGACGGCGGAGACATCGATCGGGCCGGAGCGCAGACTCGAGAGGCTTTGCTCGAGTTGCGTACGTCGGCGCTTGCCGGGTCGCAGGTGGATGCGATCTGCTACAACGCAGTGAAACTGTTCCACGGAGTGCGATGGGCCGGACGCGGGTTTCGAATCGATCCCCTGGAAACGATGGTGGAGTTCTGCCGCGGCGCCGGGATCGAGATTTTCTGCTCGTTCCGGATGAACGACATCCACAACCCGTCGAGGTTCCATCGGGACCATCCCGAATGCCTGTTCGGCACGCAGGAGAACGAGCCTCCGTACGGCGCCTGGTTCGGGGTCGATTACAGCCAGCCGCTGGCGCGGGAACGAGCGTTCGGTGAAGTCCGGGAGATCTGCCAGCGCTATGACCTGGACGGCATCGAGCTGGACTTCTTCCGGCACCCGGTGTTATTCAGGCGGCATGCCTGGGGCCAACCCCTGGAGCAGGCGCAGCTGGATGCGATGACCGGACTGCTCCGGCGGATTCGCGCGATGACCGACCTGACAGGCACGGACCGTGCCCGACCCATGCTCCTGGCGGTCCGCGTGCCCGAGTCCCTCGGGTATTGCCGGGCGATCGGTCTGGACCTGGAGAGGTGGTTGTCCGAGGACCTTGTCGACCTGCTGGTGGCCGGGGGCGATTTTCCCCTGGCGCCCTGGGAGCACATGGTAGAACTCGGCCACGAGTACGACGTGCCGGTCCACGCCTGCCTGAACAACTCGTGGACCAACGGGCTGGGGGCGATACAGAGTAACGGCGAGGGAAGGCACGAGGCGAAGGACCGCAACAGCATCGAGTCCTACCGGGGCCGTGCGGCCGTTGCCTGGAATGCCGGCGTAGACGGCGTCTATTTGTTCAACTTCTTCGATCCGCATCTTTCGCTCTGGAGGGAAGTCGGGGACCGGGAAACCCTGGGAGGTCTCGACAAGGACTTCTACGCCAACGTATTGGGATTCTGGGGCGTCTCCCGGCCGCGCCTGTCGCTGAAGGACGGGGAGCGCTTTCTGCGGCTGGCGACGCTCTCCCCGGACCGGCCGGAAGTGCTCGAAACCGGGCAGACACTTGAAATCCCTTTTGCCGTCGGAGAAAACTTCCAGGGTGGAACCGCTCCCGGCAGTCGCCCGCAGGTCCGGCTGCAACTCCTTGTGGAGAACCTCTCGGACGTTGGGGACGTCCATGTGGCTCTCAATGGCACGCCCCTGAGCGGCGGCATTTTGCGCGAGGGACTGCAAATCGAGGTTCCCTGCCAGCTGATCCGCCAGGGAATGAACGAGGTCGCTATGACCCTGGCAGCGGGGATGGCCGCACCCGTGACGATTCACGACCTCATGCTGAGCATTCGCTACGACCGGGTTCCTTCAATCCGATGACAACGGGAGCACCTTGAAATGGGAACAGATGCCCGCGGTTTCTTCGAGGAAAACGGATACTACCTGGCGCGAGGGGTCTATTCACAACGGGAAATCGGCCTGCTCCGGGAGGAGTTCGACCGCATTGTCCATCAGGTCGCCGAGAGCGGCGGGCCCGGCGCGGGCCCCAATGCGGCAGAGGACAACGGCATCGTCTCGACATACAACGTCCAGAAATACTCGGCCTTCTGGCTTACCCACGGATTGCTGCACAAGCCGTTCCTCGATCTCGCAGAACAGTTCATCGGGCCTGATATCGTCCTGCAGCGCACGAGCCTGTACGAAAAGAGAAAGGCCGACGTCGTCGGCCCCTTCCGAATGCACCAGGACTGGATTTACGGGCCGATGGAGAAGGACACCATGGTCGCCGGGATGATCCACGTCGCCAGGGTCACCGCGCCCATGGGGGCACTGCGCATCTACCCTGGCAGCCATCGCGCGAGGATGGAGAACGCCCGCACCTCGGACGAAGACTTCAACCGGAGATTCCCCCTCGAAGACGCGCTGGTGATCGAAGGAGAGGCCGGCGACGTCCTCTTTTTCCACTACCGCCTGGTCCACGGCTCGAAGTCCAACGAGGTTGACGAGCCCAGGAAGATCGTCCACGTCAGGATGTTCTCGGGCCTGGACCGCCGCGAGAACCACAACCAGCCCTTCGAAAACCTCGTGCTGCGCGGCTGGAATTCCCACGCAAACGCCGCCAACGCCACCTCGGACAACCCGTGATGCCGGCCCGATGCCCGGACCGGATCAGCCCGGGCCGCCGCCGGGACATTTACGGGGAGGTTGCCGGCGCGGGGGGCAACGGCGCCGCGGTACCGGAAGGGTTTAGCAGCGTGTTGGGAATTGGACTCCGACTTCATCGTCGCGACGAATTCCGTCATGGTGAAACGCCGCTCCGACCTTCAGCCCGACTCCCGCGAGTGCGAGAATGTCAGAGCTGACCCCCCTGAAGCTGGAGGAGGCCATGGCCAACATGCTTCCCCCGGAAGACAGTATGCTTTACGACGGGTGGCTGCTCCGCTTCAACCCCGGCAAGAGCAGGAATCCCAACGCGGTCTGGCCGCTTTATCCCGGCACCGATCCCGTAGATGCCAAGGTTTCGTTCTGTGAGAAGCAGTATGCCGATCGAGGGCTCGTGTGCCATTTCAGGCTCACCGACGGGGAGTCGTGCGCCGCGATCGAAGACGCGCTGTTGCACCGCGGCTACGCCGTCGACAACCCGAACCATCTCCTGGCGATGGACAGGTTCCCGGACGTCGAGCCACGAATTGCGGAGGTCGACCTCGAAGGGTGGCTGGCGGCGATCCACGATGTCGATCCCGACCAGGATGACGAGGCGATCGCGATGAAGCGCGGACCCCTTTCACGCATTGCGCTGCCGGCCCGGTACGGGTTTGTCGAACACGAAGGCGCGCCGTCCAGCTACGGCCGGGCGGTCCAGCAGGGAGATCTCTATCAGCTCGCTGAACTGTGGACGACGCCTCAACTCCGGAGCCGGGGCCTCGGGACGCGACTGATCCAGGGGCTGCTTGCTCTGGGCAGGCGCGCAGGGGCTCGCACCCCTTTCATTCCGGTCGCCGAGTCGAACCCGGGCGCCAGAAGACTGTACGAGCGGCTGGGCTTCAGTCGCGTGTACGGCTTCGAGTACCTGAGCCCGCAAGGTTGAGACCTGAACCGGACCGCGGACGGATGACGATCCAGGCGACCTGCGCCCCACCCCAATGCCGACGGGATCCGGTGATCCTGCTGACCCCGGAGCAGAAATACCTCTCGACGTCAAGGGTTGGTTGATGATACCCGGAGTTCTGGACGAATGGAGAATGGCGGTTACGGCTGCTCCATCTCCAGGGCGGCCTTGATCCGCCCCCAGGAAACCGGCTCGACCGCGCTGTCCTCCACCGGTCCGGCCGCGCCGGCCGGCACCAGCAGTCCGTCCAGGTAGACATCCGCCCGGTAATGGGACAGTATGTCCAGCTCCGGGTCTTCAGTCCGGACTGCTTCAGGCGTCAAGGTGCCCAGCTGTATTCGTCATCGCTTTCGCCCACGAGGATCGCAAAGCCGATGGCGTGGCGGGACTGGCGCCGCACCCGGTGACCGTGAGAAACGACCTCAAGAACGTGCCGCGCGATGGGTACTGGGGCTAGGACTCCCGCTGGTCGTATCCCTACTACCCTGAGACGTGGTACCTCGAACCGAAGGCGGGGTAGGACATCGCGCGCTTTCGCCGCGGGTGTACGTGGATCGAGCGGATCCCGACCGGCGAGGAGGTGGCGCGAATGCGCATGGCATTCGATGACAATCTCCGAGCGACGCCCCGACCGGGAGGAGCGAACCCACTTGGACCTCGCCAGCATCGGGTGGCCATCGCGGTGAACTTCAAAAACGGACAGCTTCCCGGCTCACGACCTTGTCGTCGTCAAGCACCAGGCCCAACCCGGGTAAATCGGGCAGGGCGACCGATCCGTGTCCGGGTTCGTAGCAAGGCCTGTGAAAAAACTGCTTGATGGGCTGGTAGGCGAGAAGGTACTCCACCATTGGTACAGTAGTGGGCGACTGCGCCCCCGCGATGTGTAACGCGGGCAGCAGAGAGTGCCCGTGGGAAACCAACGGGACGTCAAACGAGGAGGCCAGGGTGCATATTTTCATCAACTCCGTCACGCCGCCGGTCCAATCCGGATCATTCTGCAGCCAATCCACAGCTTCATTTACCAGCCACTC
>JAPOZF010000319.1 GCA_026706165.1 Gemmatimonadota bacterium | reverse complement strand
CGCCGGTGACCCCGGCGTAGACCAGGGGCAGCTCGACGTTGCGCAGGGCGTCGGCCCGGGGCAGCAGGTTGAAGGTCTGGAAGACGAAGCCGATCTCCCGGTTGCGGACGCGGGCGAGGTCGTCGTCCTCCATCTCGCTGACGCGCTGCCCGTTGAGCTCGTAAGTGCCGGCGGTGGGAACGTCGAGGCAGCCGATGATGTTCATCAGGGTCGATTTGCCCGAGCCGGAGGGGCCCATCACGGCGACGTACTCGTTGCGCTCGAGGGTCAGGGACACTCCGCGCAGGGCATGCACCTGCACCGCCCCCATGTCGTAGGTCTTCTTCACCCCCTCGATGCGAATAAGTGCCGGCACCAGGATCGCTCATCGACGGCTTCCTGCCCGTTCGAATGCATGCCCACCGGGAATGTAGATATCCGCTATGGGCGGGGAAACGGGTGAGCCGATGAGTGAAAAGCCGGGATCGCCGGTGAGGCCCGGTGGTCCAGCCTGGCGGCAACCGTCAGGTAACGGACTTCCAGCGGTCCACCCGCAGTTTCCGCGGAGTCGCATTCCGGTCACGGGAGGCAGCCCGACGGCCGCCTGCATTCGTTGCTCGACCGGCTCCCGGGTCAGGGACAGAGCGCCCGCAGGGCCAGCGCGGTCGCCCCGGCAAATACAAGGCAGGTTGCGGCGATGAAGAGGCAGGTGCGGGGAAGGTCGCCCGGGCGTCCGCCCTCGGGGTCTTCCGGGCAACCGAGCCAGAGATCGGTGATCCGCTCGCCTCCCTGCCAGATCGGTCCGGCGAGGCGGCATTGCAAGGCTCCCGCCGCGGCGGCTTCGCTCCAGCCGGAGTTGGGGCCGGGAACGAGCCGGTGCTGGCGCCAGCCCGCAACCAGGGCCTTGCGGGCGGAGCAGCCCGGCAGCAGCGCGGCGACCAGGACCATCAACGCGTAGGTGAGACGGGCAGGCACCGAGTTGAACAGGTCGTCGAGGCGGGCCCCGCACCAGCCGAAGCGGAGGTAGCGCGGGGTCCGGTTGCCGACCATCGAATCCATGGTGCTGATCACCTTGAAAAGCGCGATCCCCGGAAGTCCCAGCAGGGCGTACCAGAAAAGCGGCGAGACGAAGCCGTCCACCGCGTTCTCCGCGAGGCTTTCCATGCCTGCCCGGCGGCAGGCCGCCGCGTCCATCGGGGCGGTATCGCGGGCGACCAGCATGGCGGTGGCCCGCCGCGCCGCAACCAGGTCCCCGGCGCCGGCGGCGCGGTCGATGGCCAGTCCGTGCCGGAACAGGTCGCGCAGGGCGAGCAGGCTGTACAGCATGAAGAAGTGAAACACCGACGCGAGGAGGGGGGACAGGTGCCCGAGCGCCAGGGCCGCGGCGCTGACCAATCCCGCGCAGAGGCAGCCCAGGACGACGAAGAGCAGGCAGCCGCCGATGCGTCCGTCAAGCCCCAGGCGGCGCAGAACCGCTTCGATCCGCGCCAGTGCCGCCCCGGTCAGGCGGACCGGGTGCAGGGGACAGACCGGGTCGCCGACGAGCCCGTCCAGGGCCACTGCCCCAAGCAGGAGCAACGGGTCGGGCGCCAGGGATTCCAGGCTCGGCAGCCAGCCGGACGAAAAGGAGTCCAACACCGCTCTGGACCCGGTGCTATTCCCACTTCAGGCGCCAACCCAGGGCGAGGGCGTCGGCCACCGCCCGCGACGGCTCGCCGGCATCGACCGTCAGCTGCTCCCAGCAGCTCTGCCAGGACTCGGGCCGGGCCGCCAGGCAGGAGGCCATGGCCGCCGCCTGCTGGCGCAGCACCGGGGCGGCTTGGTCGGGGGGGAGCACCCCGTGGCGCACGCGGTCGCAGACCGCGGCGAAACCGTAGGCCGCGGCGACCGCCTGCGGTTCGCGCAGGACCGCCTCCCGGTTCTGCGCGAACAGGAGGAACGCCTCCTTGTCGAGCCGCTCCTTCAGCGCCGCCGCCAGACCTGTTTCGTCTAGGCCGAACCGCCGCAGGGCATAAGCAATGCTGCGGGTGTGGGACGGCTCCAGCCCGTTCTGCAGGCGCAGGGCCTCCCTGGTTGCCCGCAGGACGCAGCGGCCGATCAGCTCGCCGAGCCTGGAGTGGTGGCCGGTGTTGGTCCTCGGTCTGCGGTCGTCGAGCGGAGCCGCGATGCAGTACTGGTCGGTGCCCGTTCCGGTCGCGAGGTCCGGCGAAAAGCGGCTGGAGACCGCCAGCTCCTGCAGGGCCGCCGACTTCGCCTCGGTGAGGGTGATCGCGGCGCGGGCCAGGGCCGCCGGGGTCAGCGGCCAGTCGATCAGCAGCAGCACGTTGATGGTGCCGGCGTGGGGATCGACCTCGCTCCAGCCCTCCTCCCCTTCGAGCCAGCGGGCCGGATCGCCGGCGCGCCCGGCATTCCCTTCGACCCCGGCGGTCACCGCCGCCCGCACCCGCAGGCCAGCGAACTCCTCGCTCGCCAGGGAGGCGCAGTTCATGTTGGCCGCGGTCCCCATCAGGGCCACCGCTTCGGGATCCAGGCCGAGCTCGGCGCAGGCGGCGCGGTGGTACCCGGCCTCGCCGAGCTGCTTGAGAAACAGGAAGCGCGACTGGTGGCCGCGGCCTTCGCAGCTCTGGTGGTTGACGAGGTAGCGCAGGTCCTCGCGCTGGCCGCCGCCACGGGCCGAGGTGCACAGCACCCGGTGCGGCTGCAGGAGCTCGACGATGAGGAAGCGGCCGCGGCGGCGGACGGCGTACCCGCTTTCACAGGCGAGGGTCTCGTCCATTCTCAAACCTTTCATCGGAAGTTCCCGGCGGCGGCCATTCCGGTCTTGCATATCGGCTTCCCGTTATCCGCCAGGCCCTTCCCACTGCTCCCATCCCGAACCCTCGCGGGTGCTCTCGAATTCCCGGGCATGCAGGATCTCGGCGAGGATTTCCGCCGACTCCACGAGGCGCGGCCCCGGGCGGTTGAAGAACTGGTTGCCGTCGGTGAGGAACACCCGCCCTTCCTGCACGGCCCGCAACCGCGGCCATCCCGGCTGCCGGGTCAGCGCGGGAAGCTCGCTCCGGGAGCGGGGGATGTCGAAGCCGCACGGCATCAGCACGATGCAGTCCGGCTGCGCCTCTTCGAGGACCTCCCACGACAGCCAGGGGGAATGCCTTCCCGCGGAGGTGAAGAGGTTCCGGCCTCCTGCGGCCTCCACCAGCTCGGGGATCCAGTTGCCGGCGGCCATGAGCGGCTCGAACCACTCGATGCAGGCGACGCGCGGGCGGTCGTCGACGCCGCGGGTGCGGGAGGCGATCGTCGCCAGCCGGTCCCGCAGTCCGGACACCAGTGCGCGGCCCCGGTCCTCGACTTCGAGCGCCGCGGCGACCCGTTCGATATCGTCCCAGACATCGGCGAGGCGGTTGGGCTCCAGGGAAAGAATGGCCGGCCGGGAGCGCACCAGCTGGCAGGCCGCCTTCTCGACCTCCTCGAGGCTGACGGCGCAGACCTCGCACTGCGACTGCGTCACGAGCAGATCCGGTTCCAGCTCGTCGAGCAGGCCGGCGTCCACCCGGTACACGGAGACCGCCTCCTGCAGGATCGCCTTGACCCGCTGATCGATCTGGTACGAGGTGCCGTCCGGGTCGAACTTGGGCGCCGTGCATGCAGGCAGGTCTCCGACCCCCGGAGGGTAGTCGCACTCGTGGGAGCGGCCGACCAGGCGCTCCCCGCAGCCGAGGGCGCAGATGATCTCGGTGCTGCTCGGAAGCAGGGAGACGACGCGGTTCATCGATCCCCGCTTCCTTCGAGCGGGGGCTCGCGGCTATCGGCAAGGTGATGTTTCAGGCAGCCGACCACCTCGTGAAGAGTAGCGCAGACCCGGGGTTCCGCCCCGGTCCGGAGGCGCCAGGCGGTAGCGCCCCCGTCCTGGAGAAGCTCGACGCGAATCCGGGCATTCTCAGCGGTGTCGACGCGGAAGCCGGCCCGCTCCAGGGCGCGCGCCGTCCACAGGGCATGGAGCCCTTCTCCCTCCAGGCCGACCACCCCTTCCGGCTCCTGTTCCAGCTGGAAGGAACCGGTCGCGGTATTGAACTCGACGCCTGCGAAGGTCCGCTGGAAGGCTCCGCTAAGCACCAGGTCTTCCGGGGCCCCGGTCTGCAGGGGGCCGCCCGGCGGCAGCAGCCAGAGGCGGTCGGCGCAGCGCAGGGCCAGGTCGAGGTCGTGGGTAGACAGCAGCACGGCGCGGCCCCCGGCCCCGGCCAGGTCTCTCAGCAACCGCAGGATTTCGACCCGCCGGGGCAGGTCGAGAAAGGCGGTGGGCTCGTCGAGCAGGAGCACGGCGGGTTCCTGGGCGAGGGCCCGTGCGATCATCACCTTCTGCCGCTCGCCGTCGCTGAGCTCGCCGACGCTGCGGGCGGCGAGGTCCCCGGCCCCGACCGCGGCCAGGGCCCGGCGCACCACCTCCTCGTCGGCAGCCGAAAGGCGCCCGTCCCAGCCGGTGTAGGGGTAGCGGCCCAGTCCGGCGAGGGCGTATGCCGACAGGTTGCCCGCGTCGACCCGCTCGGTCAGGACGAGCCCCAGCAGTTGCGCCCGTTCTCCCTCGGTGAGTGCGTGAAGGTCGCGGCCCCGGAGGAGCACTTCACCGGAAAGCGGTCTCTGCAGGCCCGACAGGGTGCGCACCAGCGTGGACTTGCCGGCGCCGTTCGGCCCCAGCAGGCAGACGAGCTCTCCCTCGAGCAGCTCGACCTCCAGGTCCGCGGCCACCTCGAAGCGGGGGCGCCGCCTCGGGGCGTACCCGATGCACAGACCTCTTGCCTGCAGAATGGCTGCACTCATGGCGGTCAGGCGGCGAACGACTGCCGCAGGGTGCGGCGGCGCAGGATGATCCAGGTGACCACCGGCGCCCCGATCAGGGCGGTGACGGCGTTGAGCGGCAGGGTGGCCTGGCTTCCCGGCAGGCGGGCCAACAGGTCCGCGGCCAGGGCCAGCATGCCGCCGGAAAGCAGGCAGGCAGGCAGCAGCACGCGGTGGTCGGAGGTGTTGAAGAGGGCGCGGCACAGGTGCGGGACCGCTACCCCTACAAACCCTATGGGGCCGCAGTAGGCGGTGACCGCGCCGGCGAGCAGCGCGGCGCTGGCGATGATCCCCAGCCGCGCCGGACGCGCCCCCAGGCCCATGCTGCGGGCGTAGGTCTCGCCGAGGAGCAGGGCGTTGAGGGGCTTGACCAGCAGGCCGGCGATCCCCAGGCCGGCGAGAACCACTGGCGCCAGGACGGAGAGCTGTCCCCAGGTTACGGCGCCGAAGCTGCCGAAGGTCCACAGCACGTAGGTCTGCACCTGCTCGGGAATGCTGAAGTAGAGCAGCACGCTGACCAGGGCGCCGGTCAGGTAGCCGAACATCAGGCCGAGGATGAGCAGGGTCATGACGTGCTGCAGGCGCCGGCCGACCAGGAGAACGAGGCCGAGAACCAGGGCGGCGCCGGCCACCGCCGCGGCGACCACCCCGGCCTGTCCCAGAAGTCCGAGCCCGGCCAGGAGCCCGGCCCCGGTGATGCCGGTTCCCAGGACGACCAGGGCGACCCCCAGACTGGCCCCGGCGCTGATGCCGAGGATGAAGGGGTCGGCGAGGGGATTGCGGAACAGCGTCTGCATCTGCAGGCCGCTGGCGCTCAGGGCGGCCCCGGCCAGTACCGCCGTGAGCGCGCGCGGCAGGCGGATCGAGTGGATGATGTGGGTCCAGCTCGGTTTCTCGCCGGCCCCGTCCCAGAGGATGGCGATCACCGCGTCGAGGGGGATGGAGACCGACCCGACGCCGAGGCTGAGCGCGAAAAAGCCGAGCAGGGCCGCGGCCATGCCCGGCAAGAGCCCCCGGCGCGGCCCCGGGCGGGGCAATGGGGGGTCGTGCGCGGCGCTATCGGAATGGGCGGGCACCGGTTTCAGTCCAGTTTCCGGTAGTACTCGAGTTGGTGTTCCGGAAGCCGTTCGGGATGCAGGATCCTTATCAGGTCGGCCAGGACGATGTGGGGCTCGACGAGGCCCCTTTCCCAGTAGTCGTTGCCTCCGTGGGCGTTGAGCCGGGCGTTGGCATTGTAGACCCGGCCGCTCTGGAAGGCCGCGAACGCGGTGTAGCGCTCGTCGGCGGCCTGCACTTCGGCCAGCGACCGCCACTCGTTGCGCATGGTCAGCCATACGTCGGCGGCGTGGGCCTTTTCGTACACCGCCTCGAAGTCGAGGGGCAGGCTGCCCCTGGAACCGTCGTCCGCCCACAGGTAGGCGCCGCTCGCGGCGGCGACCAGTTGCGCCGCGTAGCTGCGCCCCCCGGCCACGTGCCAGGTGTCGCGCCACAGGGAGCCGCCGAACACCGTGGGGCGCCTCCCTGCCGGAACATCCCTCACCAGGGCGGCGTACCGGTGGTACCGGGCGGCGATCCCAGCGAACCGTTCTTCCGCCAGGGCCTCGGTGTTGAGGAAGGCGGCGGTGAACTTGAGCCATTCGCTGCGGCCGAGAAGCGAGGGTTCGGTGTACTCGGCGTTGATCGCCACGGCGACGCCGGCCTGCTGCAGGACCGGGTGGGCGTTGTGCCGGGACCGGGCGGTGGCCGCGGTCATGACCACGCCGGTCTCCAGCTCCAGCACCAGCTCGAGATTGACCCCGGGGCCGTAGCCGATTTCCGCGATCCCGCCGGCCTCGAAACGGCGGTTGACCCCGGGGGAGTTCACCATTGCGATGTCGCTGACCGCGACCAGGTTGTCGAGGGCGCCGAGCAGTTCGAGGTGCGGCAGCTGGGTGGTCGACAGGGTCGCGAGTCGGCGCACCGGCACGGTGATGCGCTGGACCCCCTCGTACCCCTCCGGTGGCGGGGTGCCGCACTGGACCAGCAGGTAGCGGACGGCTTCTTCGGCGCCGGGCCACGGGGTGCGCACGGTGACCAGCTTGTAGCTGCCGAAGTACTCGATCGCGAAGCTCTCGGCGTACTGCAGCCCGGCCTTGTGGGGGAAGTAGTCCTTGGCCGGGTCGTAGTCGTCGGGGCAGTCGGCCCGGCTCGCAGCGGGCGCCCCGAGAGCAAGCAGGGCAAACAAGCGCAGATTGCGCAGTAACCCCCCCGCCGGAAGAAGGGCCGCCCTGGGGTCGCGGGGGATGTCGCTCTCACTCATCGGCCGCGCCCTTACCGGGCTCCCACAACAGATCCGCTTCGCCGCCGTCGTTGGCGGCCCGCGCCATGGCGAAGAGCAGGTCGGAAAGCCGGTTGAGATACTGCAGGACGGGCTCGCCGACCGGTTCCTGTTCGGCGAGCTGCCAGGCTGCGCGCTCGGCGCGCCGGCAGACCGTGCGCGCCAGGTGGAGCCAGGCCGCAGGCAGCCGTCCCCCGGGCAGGACGAAGCTCCGCAAGGGAGCGAGGCCGCGCGTCAGCCCGTCGATCTGCCGCTCGAGGAAAAGGACCTGCCGCGGCTGCACGCGCAGGCGCTCTTCCTCTTCCGCGTCCCCCTGCGGGACGCAGAGGTCCGCCCCCAGGTCGAAGAGATCGTTCTGCACCCGGGCGAGGACGTCGTCGTGCGCGGCCCCGCAGGACCGGGCGAGCCCGATTGCGGAGTTCAGCTCGTCCACGCACCCGTACGCGGCGATCCGGGGGCTTGTCTTGGGGACCTGCGACATGTCGCCCAGCCGCGTCGTGCCGGCGTCCCCCGTTCTGGTGTAGAGCCTCGACAGGGTAACCATCTCTGTTCCCTCTCCCTTGTTGTGGCCCCTTGTCCGCGGGGC
>JAPOZF010000678.1 GCA_026706165.1 Gemmatimonadota bacterium | reverse complement strand
GTTCCGGTCGTAGGCGCGGACGCGGACCAGCAGCCAAGCGCCTGTCTCTCCCTCGTCCGCGGCGGTACCGTCCGTGTCGAGACCGCTCGAGGTGAAGCTGAGCACGTCCGCTCCCTCGACCGCGCGCTCGTACACGGGGTTGCCGCGGTGGCTGAGGGTTACGAGGAACCCATGCACCAAGTCCAAAGCCCCTTCCATCTCCCACGTCACCCGCACTTCGCCCGTTTCCGTCCACGCCGCCTGCACCCGGACCGGCGGCTCGAGATCCAGATGGAACGAGGTGACCGGCTCGTGGTCCTTGTCACAGCCGGCGAGCAGGGTGAAAGCGGCCGGCACCACCGGAACGGCACGGCGCAGCATGGCGCCGGCGCGCGCAATTGCCCAACCAGCCACTATTCAGCCGCCTGGAAGACGAAGGGATAGACCACCGTGACCTCCTGGGTGGACGCCCGGCGTTGGAGGGCCTGGGAGGCAGCAACCGCACTCTGCCGGGAAGGGCCGGCGCCGCCCACCTCGTCGATCTCTCCTCCCGTTGTCCCCTCCCCACCCGGCAGGGGGGCCTCGGCCATCCCCTCGCCCGCGGCCCGGAAGCGCCAGGCCGCCACCCGCTCCGCCACACACGACCCCACCTCTTCGTTTGCCACGCTCGCATCGACGACCTCGGAGCGCCCCACGAGCCCGCTGGGAGCGATGGTGAACTCGATCACCACCTCGCCCGCCACCGCCTCGCCGGCGTCGAACCGCTGGCTGAAACAGCTGTTCACCTCACCGAGGCGGGACCTCGCCATGGCGCTCACCGCGGCTGCGGTCCGGGTGGGGTCCCCGGGTACGTTGCCGGTAATGCTCCGCGGCCCTTCCGCCGTCGCCTCGGTCGTCGCCGTCTCGACCTCCTGCCGGTCCCGGGTCCTCTCCGCCACTTCGATACGTCGATGGAAATCGAAGGGGACGTCCATCGTCTCCAGGGGACGCCCGAAGCTGTCGAACTTGGTGACGAAATCCACGAGCACCAGACGCACCTTCTCCGCCTCCGGCCGCGGCACGTCGAAAGCGATCAGTCCGCCGTAGTTGTCCCCCTTGAAGACCGGTTCGTCGCGGCCGTAGTAGGTGCTGCGCACCACGCCCATGCGGTAGTCGAAACGGTAGTACTCGTTGCCGCTCTGTCCCCGGCGCGACCGGTAGTAGCGCTCGAAGCTGTTGCCATAGGGAGAAGAGAGAGCGGAAACGCCGTACGCGTGGAAGAGCTCCCCCTTGTCGGTCTTCAGTACCGCTTCGGTGGGGCTCAGCTCCACCTTGGCGTAGGTGTAGTTGTGCACCGAAATCTCGAAGCAGACGAAGCGGACGGGAGTATGGCCGAGACCGGGATCCACCCAGTCGCCGTAGGTGTAGGGATTGGTCGAGTGCTCGCCCTGGGACGACTCATCGGGATAGCGCCGGTTCAGCTCCTCGTCCGCAAGCGGGCGCACATCGATGCGCAACCCTTCCAGGCGGAAGGAGACCTGGCCGCTCTCGTCCACCTCGTAAACCCCCAGGCCGGTCTCCAGTTGTTTCCCGGGGATCGCCGAAGTCAGGGAGGAGCGGTAGTCGTAGCTCCGGGGGAACAGGGAACAGCCATCCATCAGCACCAGCAGGCTCAGGGCGGCCGCAACCGCCGGCCACGGCGGCCCGCGCCTCGAGAGTCGCTCAGCCATCTCCCTGCTCTTCACCGGCTCGCGGAATGCTCGTAGAAGTCGATGTGCTGCTGCGCAATGGAGCCCTGCTGGGTCAGGGCGAAGACGACCATGTTGACCCCCATCTTCAACTGCGGCTCGTTTTCGTACTCCCGCTCCCAGTACTTGCCGTAGGCCTTGTCGGAGTACACGGCCACCAGCCGGTCGCCCAGATAGATCCCCTCGAGGAAGTGAACGGGCTTGGATACGGCGTGCTGGATGCCGCGGGTGTCGCCCGTCAGCACCCCCCTTCTTTCCCCGGACACGAGGGCCTTCCGGCTGACTTCCTCTCCTGGAGGCGGTCCGTCGAAGTCGAAGAAACAGTGGTATACGGGATGATCGTTGGGAAGGTTCCGGAAACGCGCCTTGTTGCCCAGCACCTGCTTGAACATCTTGCGCAGGGAGGCCTCGCCCGGCCCGTACTCCAGCTCGGCAACCCCGTTGTCGGCGAGGATGAACCCCCCGCTCTCGAGGTAGCGGCGCAGGCTCTCGATCTCCTTCTCGGTGATCTCGAAGGCGTCGTCGGCGGTGATGTACACGAACGGGGTCTCGAGCAGTTCGCTGGAGTCGATGAAGAGGTGGTTGTCGACGCGGGCCTCGATGCCGGTGTACCGGTTCATCGCCTCCACCAGCTTCGGAACCGCTCTGGGCGCCTTCGGTTCGAGGTCCGTCCCCCAGGCCAGCGCCAGGTGGACGAATCCCTTGATATCCTGCCTGTTCTGCGGATCCTGGATCACCAGCGCCTTGTACTTGCCCGTGTCCAGGGCGCGGACGTCGATGAACTCCTCCTGCATGCTGATCCGCTTCCCAGGTTCCTTGAAGCTGGCGACCTGCGCCGCGCTGTGGGCAGGCATCACCACCTCGTCACCGAGGGCGGCGCCGTCCTCCACGGAATAGGAAACCGTGGCCACCGTGCCGAAGACGTCGGGCCGGTCGATGCGCTTGCTCAGGGTGCGCACCTGCTCGGGCCTGGCGGTGGAGACCCTGCGCGTCATCACCCTCTGGGGCACCCGCTTCTTCTTCAACTCGAAGGGTTTCGTCATGCGCGGCTGGCGCACGAGGAACTCCACGGTCTGCGGCTTGGGCACGGGCTCTTCCCGCTGACTGAGCGTCAGGTAGAGGGCCAGCCCCAAGTGGCAACCCAGGGCGATCCCCAACCCCAGGTAGAGAAACCTGCGGGTTCTCCGCTGGAGCAGGGGCAGATCGAGCAGATCTGACGGAGTGGCAAAACGCTCTTCGCGCCGGGGACGTGAAGTCATGCGAAGTCTGACCTGCGGTTTCCGTCTCTCGTGCCGTGCGAGTCAGGTCGGCTGAACAAGACCCTGGGGATTCTTTCCGATTCCCGCCCAGGGGGAAAAAAATATGGGTGCGCGTCTTGCGACATTAGACGCGCACCCATACTCGACACGGGAAACCCTGCTGCTGCCCTGTTACTTGAGCAGACTCATCCTCTTGGTATCGGTATAGGACCCGGCCCGCATCTGATACAGGTAGACGCCGCTCGAAACAGGACGGCCGCTCGCATCGCGCCCGTCCCAGGTCGCGGTATAGAAGCCGGCGTTCATGACCTCGCCGTCAGCCAGCCGCACCACTTCCTGTCCGGCGGTGTTGTAGACCGTGAGCACCACTTCGCTGCGCTGGGGGATCTGGAAGCCCAGGGTGGTCATCGGGTTGAACGGATTGGGGTAGTTGTCGCCCAGGGAGAATTCCCCCGGGAGGCCGTCCCGCTGCTCTTCCACGACCGCCGTGGCCTCGCCGCCGATCGTGCCCCGGCGGATTGCTCCGGGAGTGTGCACGAGCCAGCCCGGCTGCTCCTCGCTGTCCCACTCGTTCCTCGCGATCTGTTGCCTGTCGAAGATGTGGTCGAACCCCATCGAGTCGTAGAAGCCGTCGTAGTTGTTTCCGAACTCGTGGTACTGGATGCCCCCGTCGACTTTGAGCCGGGCCAGGCCGTTGCCGTCGGGGCCGATCACGAGTCCGATATACTGACTGAAGACACCCTGATCGCCGTTGGGACCGGTAAAGAACATGCCGTACGGCCCGGCATTGATATTTTGCGAGGCTCGCCGCATGACGAGCTCGTTCCGGGTTTCCGGATCGTTGTCGTGGTCCCAGTCGATGGTGTCGCTCCAGCCGTCGCCGTTGTCGTTTATCCAGAGGACCTCGCTGTCGTGGGAGACGAAGGGGATCCAGGGATTGAAGTGGGTCACCGCGGCGACTCCCCTCGGGTTCAGCCCGGAGTCGACCGGCCCGTTGGACCAGGGCACCTCGTTCCCTTCGGCGTCGATTCTGACACCGGTGAAGACGTCGCCGAGGTCGATTGCGTGGAGGACCTCGCCGGTGGTCGGATCCAGCTTGATCACCGACGAAGTGAAGTCGGTCCTGTTCCAGCTGTCTACCCAGATGGCATCGTCGTACCAGTGGCAGTTGTAGACTCTCGACGGCAGCGGGAAATGACCGTTGTCGCCCCATTCGGTCACCGGCTCGACGGTTCCGTCATCCTTCATGAGGAGTTTGTGCACCCCGGTCGAAGGCCCGGAGAACATGGTTACGTAGACGGTGTTCTCCGCGGTCGGATCGAGCTGGATCCCGTTCGCCTGCAGAATCGCGTCCGGCTCGCCGCCCGCGTCGTTGACGGCCCTCATGTAGTCCGACGCATCGAATTGCTCGTAGGCGTCCGGGCTGGCCGCGTAGTCGGTGCCGATGAAGCTGCGGATTATCACCCTCTCCTCGAACCCCCTGCGACCGTAGGGCGCCCAGACTTCCGGCGGGTCCTTCCTCCAGTCGATCGACCAGTCGCTCCAGGCGTCGTTGGCCACCCGGGCCACGGTGCGCGTGTTGTCGCCCCGGACGATGAGGTAGAACTGGTACTCCCCGGCCGCCACCGCGTCGCCGTCCATGTTGGTCCCGGGCCAGGTGATCGCATGCGAGCCGGCCCCGAAGTGAACCCCGTCCTGCGGCGTGCGCCACACCATGACATCGATGTTGGTGTTCTCGCCGCGGGCGATGGCGCCCTCGGTGCCGTCCACCCATTCCTGCGCGTCGTTGTCCCAGCGGCCGTCCGGTTTCCAGGGCACGGCCGGGGGGTTGTACCCCGAAGTGTAGACGGCGGCGTACACCGTGGCGGGCTGGTCGATCTCGAACGGAATGTCCACCGGGGTGCTGCCGTCGAACTCCGCCAACGCCTCCGGCACCGTCACCGAAATCGCTTCGGGCGGACCGCTGACCGTGGGGGTCCAGTTGGGTTCGTCGACGTCGTCCTGAGCCGACGCCGCGCCTGCAAGGGCGATGCATCCGGCTGCGGCGCAGACTGTTATCCATCTGGCCATGGTTCCCTCCTTTGTCGAAGGAAAAAGGAAAAGTGAAAAAAACATTCGGCAATGCTGAATGACCGATTGGCGTCCATAATAGCCAATCTACCTGTTAAATTCAATTAATACATGCTTGACACCCAACAGGGGCACGTCCATCGTATTCCGACCTTACCGCTCCGGCCAGCGAGGTCGAAACAGCTCGATGAAGGTCTCTGACAAGCGGATATCCGGGGCACCTGCTCCAGGGACGGTCGCAAGGAGGGTTCTCCCGGCGGCGGCACGCGGACTCCGCACGGCTCTGACCGCCTCCCTCGGGGCGGCATTCACCGTCGCCGCCGGTGCTGCGGCAGACGGCGAGATGCTGTCGATCGACCGCTGGCCCACAACCACCTGGTACCGCTACGATTTCACCACCGGATCCGGGGGAGGGGGAACCGTCCGCCTCACCGCCGTGGATCGGTACGTGCTGTTCCTCAACGGCGAGAGGGCCGGCGACGGTGCGGACTGGACCGAGCTCGAGGAGCATTCAGTCGACCTCGCGGACGGCGCCAACCACCTGGCGCTGGTGGTCGACAGCGACGGGGACGGCTCCGGCGCCGGCCTGATGGTCGAAATCGCCGCCGGGAACGAGCAGTTCGTCAGCACCGTGACGGGGCCCTGGTACTGGAGCGGCCTGGAGCCGGAAGACGACGCCTGGCTGACCGACCGCGACATCGGCGGCGAACCGGCCTGGCAGCGGGTGCAGGAGGCGACGTTCGACCGGTCGCGAATCTCCGGCTTCCAGAGCCTGGACGTCGAGCCCGTCGCCGGCTTTCCCGGCGGCGTCGAGACCAGCCGGCATGGGGAAGGGGCCCTGCAACTGCGCCGGATCGACGGCGAGAACCTCGCCGCGGGGGTGTTTGCCGCCCCGGCCGAGATAACCGACGGCGATCTCAAGACGGCGTGGAACCTGTCGACGGGGGCTCTCAACGACTTCGCCCGTGTCGACCTGGGCCGCCGCCGGAGCGTCAACCGGGTGCGCGTGATCACCGGGGGGGACGACCCCGAAGAGCTCGAAGGCAACTCGTTGAGGGGCTACTCGGTCCAGATCAGCGACGACCGCTTCCGCTGGACCGAGGTGGGCGCCCTGTTCGGGATCACCGATTACCGCGAGACCGAGGTCGGCTTCCCGGCCGTCGCCACGCGCCATGTGAGGATCGTGGTGACCGAGGTAGCCCGCGGCCTGTCCCCGAGCGTCGCCGAGGTTGAGGTCTTCGGCACCGGTTTCGCCGAAAGCGCCAGCTATCTTTCGCCCCCTGTCGAGTTCGACGCACCGGGTTCCCCGAAGAACTTCGGCCTGGTCACCTGGGAGGCGGAGGTGCCGGAGCGGACCGGTCTGAGCCTGCAGTTTCGCAGCGCCGGAGCGGACATGGAGTGGAGCGACTGGAGCCGCCCCTATTCGGAGAGCGGCGTCTTCGCAGGTGTTCCCGAACCGCGGACACTGCTGCAGTACCGGGCGAGCTTCTCGACCAGCGACAACAGCCGTACTCCGGCTCTGCGCTCGCTGCAGCTGCAGTTCGACGAAGGGCCGCTCGCCGCCGGCGGGGCGTCGGGCTCGATCAGTCCCCGCTCCGTCCCGATGGGGCGGGATACCACGTTCGTCTACGAGGTGAACCTGGATTTCTCCGGGGACGAAGCCGGAGTGGAGAAGCTGTCCATCGACGTCCCCTCCCGGGCCGGGGCGGCCGGCAGCGTCACGGGGCCGGATGGCGAAGCCCTGCCGGCTGAAAGCCATTTCGATGCCGCAAGCGGTCAGTTCGTCGTGACCTTCACTCCTCCCATCGCCGCCGAGGACGGGATTACCTCCATGCGTATTCCCTTCACCACCGCCCAGTTTCTGCCGCGGTTCGATTTCCGGGCCCGTCTCTTCGCTCCCGGCAGCGACAATCCGCTGGAAGCCGCCGAAGACCGCCAGGTGGACGAAGCAACGGGGGAGGTGCTCAAATCGTGGGTGGTCTCCGTCTCCGAAGTGGTCGACGAGCTGCTCGTCCGCGCCGAGGCCAGGCCCCGCGTCATCACTCCCAACGCCGACGGCCGCAACGAATTCACCGTCATCGAACTGGTCATCAGCAAGCTCGCCGAGCCACAGGGCGTCGAGATCCGCCTCTTCGATCTCGGCGGCCGGCTGGTGCGCGCCCTTCCGCCCGCCCGCCTGAGCGCCGGCACCTACCTGCATCCCCGGGACGCGGCGCTGGCCAGGCAGGCTCCCGGGTTCTGGGACGGCGCGGATCCGGGCGGCAGTCCCGTACCCCCGGGCAACTACATCTATCGAGTCGAGATCGATCTCGGCGACCGTACCGAGGTCGGCATCGGCACCGTAGCAGTCGTCTACTAGGACTGCAGTGATCGGGCTGGCAGACTGGACGGATTCGCCATGAAACGGTACCGGGCCGGGATTCTCGCGGCAGGGGGCTGGGCAGTGCTTTTCAGTCTCCTTCCCGACAGCGTCCATGCCCAGTTCCTCAACCGCCAGTTCTATCCGCGCTGGCAGCAGGAGAAGTACGAGAACCTCGCCACCATCGGCTACCGGGGTTACGACATCGACAGCGAGCAGCGCACCTTCGATGCCTTCGGCATGTACATGCTGGACGGTGTCGAGGTGTTCCGCCTCGAGGAGTTTCGCAGCATCGACCCCTTCGCCGGCAGCCTCCTGTTCAAGGACTTTGCGCT
>JAPOZF010000389.1 GCA_026706165.1 Gemmatimonadota bacterium | reverse complement strand
TCGAGGTGCCCCTCCTGCGAGGAAAGCTCGATGTGGGAATACCCGGCGGCGGCGATCCCGTCGAGGGCCTCCTGGAGCTGGTCCTTGAATCCCGCGGTGGCGTAGCTGATCTGCATCGGTCCGGTCCTCCTGAAGGAAATCGGTTTTCGGTTACTTGATGAACAGGTGCTCGATCTCGGCGAGGGCGACATCCAGCTCCCGCAGGTCGGCGTCGTCGAGCGCCGCGGCGCCGGGCTGGCGCATCAGCGCGGACCGCAACAGGCCCCGGCGCACCAGCACTTCCTTTACGAACGGGAGCCCGAGGTTGAAGGTGAGGTGGATGAAGGGGGCGACCTGGTTGAAGACCGCCCGCGCCCCGGCCCTGTCACCGGCCTGGAAGGCGTTCCAGATCTTCACGTGGATGTCGACGATCTCCACCGAGGGCATGAAGCCGTGCGCGCCGCGCTCGAGCTCGGAGGGCATCCAGCGGCACCAGCCGCCCCCGATCACCCCCAGGCAGCCCGGAAGGTCGGCCTCTAGGAGGCCGCTGATGTTGTGGGCGCTCGGTTCCATCTCCTCCTTGATGTAGCGCACGTGCTCGACCTCGGTGAGCAGCCGCTTCAGGAAGGCGAGGTCGACCCCCGGCCCCTGCGGGGCGTGCTGAATGAACACCGGGAGCTGCGCCGCACCCGCTATGGCGCGGTAGTACTCGAAGATCTCCCGGGGGGTGGCGACGGCGATGTAGGGCGGCATGGCGATCACCGCGGCCGCCCCTGTGCGGCGGGCGAACCCGGCGTGCTCGGCCGCCACCTTCCAGGAGGGTCCGGCGACGCCGGCGATCACGGGGATCTTCCCGGCCGCGGCCGAGACGACGGCTTCGAGCAGGCGCCGCCGCTCCCCGTCGGACAGGAACTGGAACTCGCTGCCCAGCACCGGGTAGACGAGGCCGTGGGCGCCCGCCTCGATGCAGAAGGAGACCTGCCGTTCCATGCTCTCCATGTCGGGCTCGCCGCCGCCGGCAATCGCCGTCTGCACCACCGGCAGAATCCCCCGAATCCGCTCCTCGCTCATTGTCGGTGCTCCCCCCGGCGCCGCTGCGCCAGCTCCGTTCTTTCGTGAAAAATGCGCCTGTTCCCCGGCGCCGGATCCGGCGGCCGGTCCTGTCCGTCGCTGACCCCGGGGCGGTTCCACAACAAAGCACCCCCGCACCGCAACGACAAGCCGGGTCCTCCCCTTGCCGCCGGAGCCCCCGGGGCCGTTTATCCTTCGCTTCGTGTAACCGTCCACCGCTCCTGCAACTCAGAAGACTCCGAAATGAAACCTGCGCGCCGCATTCTCGACCGCATCGCCGGCGGCCGGCTGACCACCGGGGTGCTCGTCACCGAGCAGCTGTTCCCGCAGATGGTCGACTACTTCAAGACCGTCGGCCTCGACTACATGATCGTCGACCGCGAGCACGGCGCGTTCGACGACGGACTCGTCGCCGACGTATGCACCCTCGGGCGCATGACGGACTTCGCCGTGCTCCTGCGTCCCATCGACTGCCAATACTCGACCATCCGCCGCGCCATCGACCGCGGGCCGTGCGGTTTCCTGCTCCCCTCGGTGGAATCGGCCGCCGACCTCGACCGCGTGCGCGACGCCATCTACATGCCCCCCCGGGGCGGGCGCAGGCCGGGCGGCCTCGGCAACTACTGGGTGCGGGACTACTCGGCCGAAACCTGGAAGGCCGAGGTCGAGGACGACTTCATCGTGCTGCCCCAGATCGAGACCGTCGAGGGCCTGGAGAACGCCGATGAAATCGCCGCCCACGAGCTCACCACGGCGATCGCCATCGGTCCCTACGACCTGTCGCATGCCATCGGCGTCAACGCGCGGATGGACCACCCGGACTTCCTGCGGGCGGTGGCGCGCATCCGCGAGGCGGGGGAGAAGGCGGGCAGGACCATGTGGGAGATCGGCGACGCCAGCCTCGTCGCCGGCGGCTGCCGGTTCATCTGCCTCGGCGAGGCGATGGCCCATCTCAGGGGATCGCTGTCGCGGGGAATCGAGGAAGCGAGAAAGGAGGCCGGAGAATGAGCAGGTTCGCCGACTACGAGAAGGAGTTCTTCGCCAGCCAGCTCGACTCCTTCCTGCCGGACCGCGTCTTCGACGCGCACAGCCACCTGTGGCGCAGGGAGTTCGTCGAGTGGTCGGTCCCCGGCGGGCCGGCGGACGTCGGCTACCCCGAGTACCGGGAGCTGATGGAGGACCTCCACCCAGGCCGGCACACCGCCGGGCTGTTCCTGCCCTCGGTGGCCCCCGGCGAGGACGGCAGCTTCACCAGGCAGAACGAGTGGGTCGCCGCTGCCCCGGCCGCCGCACCGCCGGCCTGTTCCTGCCCTCGGTAGCCCCCGGCGAGGACGGCAGCTTCACCAGGCAGAACGAGTGGGTCGCCGACAGCGTCGCCGCGGCCCCGGACTGCCGCGGCATGTTCTTCGTCCGGCCCGGGGACGACCCGGAGTGGGTGCGCCAGGAGGTAAGACGGCTGGGCCTGCACGGCCTCAAGTGCTACCACACGATGGCCCCGGTCACGCCGACCTGGGAGGCGGAGATCCCCGACTACCTTCCCGAACCGCTGGTGAAGGTCGCCGGCGAGGAGGGCTGGGCCATCACCCTGCACATGGTGAAGTCGCGGGCCGCGGCGGATCCGGGCAACATCCACTGGATCCGGCACTACTGCGAGACCTACCCGGACATACGGCTGATCCTCGCCCACTCGGCGCGCGGCTTCCAGCCGGGGCACAACCTCGAGGGCCTGCCGCAGCTGGCCGGCCTCGACAACCTCTACTGCGACACCAGCGTCAACTGCGAGCCCGTCGCCCACCAGGCGATCATCCGCTTCCTCGGGCACGACAAGCTGATGTACGGGACCGACCTGCCGGTCTGCCACGGACGCGGCCGCTCGGTGGGGGTGGCCGACGCGTTCCTCTGGCTCGGAGAGGAGACGCCGGTCTGGGAGGAGAAGCACCAGACCATCGAGCCGCTGGCGATCGGCCTGGAGCACCTGCGCTCGATCAAGTGGGCCTGCTGGGGGGAGCGGCTCGGGGACGCCGAGGTCGAGGACATCTTCTGGAACAACGCGGCGCGGCTGTTCGGCATCGGGGACTGACCGGGAGGCCGCGGTTTCGTCGGCGAGCCTGAAGGCGCGGGGCGGCGTAGTTCCGGAGGGAGGGCGAATTCCCGGGAGTGATCGAGGCCGGAGTTCCGGACCACAAATAAGAGTACCACCAGGAAGGAAGAATCCCGATGGCCCTGGAGAAATTCACCATCTCGCGGGACGACGGCGTGTACGAGTGCTTCCCGCACCTGTGCCTGACCCGCAGCGGCCGCATCCTCCTGGCGTACCGGGAGAGCAACGGCCACGTCGCCAGCGACTTCTGCCGCCTCGTCCTGCGCCGCAGCGACGACGCCGGACGCACCTGGTCGGAACGCTTCGTGCTCCGCGACGAGGTGTACGAGAACGGCGTCCTCACCAAGTGGAACTGTCCGAAGATCCAGCAGCTCGGGGACGGCCGCGTCCTGCTTCTGTGCGACCGCATCGACTTTCCGCCCGGCGAGTGGAACGCCACCGCCGGCAACGCCCGCATCGTGCTCTGGTTCAGCGACGACGACGGGGCGTCCTGGTCCGACGGGTTCGCGACCAGCGTCAACGGCATCTGCCCCGACGTCGTCACCGAGCTGGCGGACGGCACCTGGCTGCTG
This sequence comes from Gemmatimonadota bacterium, assembly GCA_026706165.1. Next base: position 4,020 of record JAPOZF010000389.1, on the reverse strand, counting down.
CCGGCCAACACCTACGCCGACGGCATGAAGCGCGTCGTCCAGAACGTCTCGGCGAGCGCCGACCGGGGGCGGACCTGGGGGCCTCCGCTCGACATCTGTCCCGACCCGGACTACCGCCTCGCCGAGGCCAGCGTCGTCGCCTGCCCCGACGGCGAGCTCGTCGTCTACCTGAGGGAGGAGTCCGGGCGGGGCCGGCCGCTGCAGAAGATGATTTCGCGGGACCGCGGCCGCTCCTGGGAGGGCCCTTTCGACACCCTCAACCCGGCGGCGCACGGCATGCCGGTATCCGGGGTGACCCGGGACGGGCTGGTGCTGACCCTCGGCCGCTTCAACCTGCGTTCGGGATGGCGCGTCGACATGAGCCCGGAGACCGTGCGCCGGCGCCTGGAGAGGCGTTCCATCGTCGTCCCCAACGTGCCGGAGAACGCGGATTTCCGGAGCCGCCTGAAACCGGGGCCCGGCACCCGGATCGACGAGCACGAGATCGTCATCGTCGGGGGCGGCACTCCCCCTCACACCTTCGCCTTCCTCGAACCGTTGGCCAGCGCCCTAGAAGCCGATCTCGACAGACAGGAGGGCCTGCTGCTGCACCTCGACCACGACCGCAACGCCATCAGCTGCGACAGCGGCTATACCGGCTGGGTCGAGTACGAGCGCGGCCGTTTCCTCGCCGCCAACTACATCAACGACGACGCCCCCATGGCCCAGATCAGGGGTTACCGCTTCTCGGTCGAGGATTTCTAGGGTGCCTTCGCGCTCCGGGCCGGGAAGGAAACCGGGACGGGAGGGGATGCGGCCGCGCCGGGATTCGGGCAAGGGGAGGCGGGAAAGGGACTCTTTCAGCCAGGCAGGGAACCTGAAGCTCTACGCCACGGGCGGCGGCCTGGGTCTGCTCGCACTGCTGCTGTTCGTCCACCAGTACACGACCATGGCCCGGTTCGCGGTCATACCCCCCGGCTTGCGGTTCACCAGTTTTTCGAAATACCTGTCGATCACCTTCGAAAGAATCGAGTTCGCCCCGCTGGACTACGCCCTGCTCGCGGCGACAGCCGGCCTGTTCCTGGCGCTGTTGGTCGCCGAACACCGCGGCGGCTGCCTGAGCGCCCTGCTGCGCTCGGTCTTCACCAGAGAAGGCAGGACCATCGCCCTGCTCGGGGCCGCCGGTTTCGTTGCGGTCCGGTTTTACCTCGGCTCCGGTCATTTTCCGTGGGGGGGAGATCAGCCGCAGCACATATGCGTTTTACCTCGGCTCCTGTCATTTTCCGTGGGGGGGAGATCAGCCGCGGCACATATGCGTCTCTCACATGGCCTCCCGCTCGATTGCGGAGGGGGAGCTGCCGATCTGGACGAACTACCTCGGCACGGGTACGCCGTACCTGCAGTTCTACGGCTTCCTGTTCTTCTATCTGACAGGGCTCGTCGATCAGCTCTGGACCGACATTTTCGCCTCGTTGAAAGCGGTGATGGCGGTCCTGCACGCTGCTTCCGGTTTGGCGATGTACCTGCTCGCGCGCACCGTGACCGGCTCGCGGGTGGCCGGCTTTATCGCCGGCCTGGCCTACGTGCTGAGCTTCTGGCATACCCAGCAGGTCATCATCATGGGCCGCTTTCCGCTGTCGCTCTTCTACGCCCTGCTGCCCCTGCCCTTCTACTTCTTCGAGCGCCTGTCGAGCCCCGGTCTCGCCGGGCACAGGGAGAGACTGGCGAGCAGTCTGGCAGGCGGAATCTGCCTGGGAGCCCTGGCCCTGACTCACCCGGGCTACGCCTTCTGGGCAACCGTGCTGCTGGGCCTGTACATCGGCTTGCGGCTGGTGCTGGAGACCCCGGCCGGCGAGCGTCCCGGGTTGGCCGGATGGTCCGCGGTTCTCCTTGCCGGCGGCCTGGTATTCGGGGGGTACCTGACTCTGCCGATGTGGCTCGAGCGCGACCATACGGGACTCTACCGAGGCCTGGATCTCTCGGGGATACCGGCACCGACCTGGCAGCACGTGCTGGCCTGGTCGAACTACCGCTTCTGGGCGATTCTCCCGCCCGGCCTCGTCAAGGGCAACTGGTACGGCGGGTACCTCGGACTGACGCTGGTAATCGTCGTCGCAGCCGGGGCGGCCGTCTCCTTCCTCAGCCGCTCCCGCAAGCTGATTCTGCGCTCCTTGCCGGCCCTCTGCTGTCTCGTTCTGACAGTCCTCATCGTCTTCGGATACCACTGGCCGCTTTTCGAGTCCATTCCCATCGTGAAGATGATGGGGGCGGGCCGCTACCTGTTGTTCACCGTTTTCTTTCTCGCCCTTGCCTCCGGGCCGGCGGCACAGGCTCTGATGGTCCTTCTGCGTCCCAGGCGCTGGAGGGTTCCGGTTTCGACGCTGATCCTGTGCGGAATCGCGGTCGACCTCGGGCCGACGACGTTTCAGCAAGTGTACTTTGCCGGAGACCTGGGAGCCGACATGTTCCCGCAAATCCGCGCGCAGGCCGACTCCCTGGATGCCCGCGGACAGTTGCCGAACTTCCGGGTCCTCTGGAACGGCTCAAAACGGGGCGAGAACTTGCTGAAAGGGCAACTGTATTTCGACACACGTGCCCCGAGGCCGGGTTCGTTCCACCCCGGGAGATCCAGGCCAGCGGTCGACTTCGTAAAACCGGTCGACCGATACCTGTCGAAGCTGGTCGAGATGGGTTATTTCGCGATTGACGACAGCATCGATGCCTCCCGGCAGGGACAGTTCCCCGAAACCCTCTTCGGGCGCAACCACGGGGGTATCGTCCTGGCAGGGCTCACCATGATGGATGTCAGGTATCACATTCTGTCAAACCTCGACGAACAGGTAAGCATCGGTGACCTGGGCGCAACCGGGTCCCATGGCCCGGTGCTGGTGTCTTCGAAGATCGAGCCGTTTCCCCGCCGGGGACTCGACCAGCTCGTCGCCAGCGGCGAACCATTCAGCGCCATGGAGTCCGAGGGAGTCGACTCCGGTTTCACGAAGATGCTCACCGATTCCTACCACGCCCTGTTCCTGGTGGCCAACACAGGTGTCGATCCTGCAACCCGGGTGTGCGAGCGCATCTACGTGCCCGGATCCGAGGGCCGGGAGCTGGGGACCAACCCGGCCCTCGAGGTCCTCGAGCACACGGTGCGCATGCAGCGGGTCGACCTGAAACTGCGGGTCAGCGAGGCCTGCTTCGCGCGCCTGGCGTACTCGTACTTTCCGCATCTGCGGGTAACCGTCGACGGCCGCGAGGCCGCCCCCCTGCGCACCGCGGGCGGGTTCATGGCGGTGCATCTCGAGGCGGGGGAGCACCGCCTGACCCTGGAGGCGGAGCTGTCGCCGCTGCGGCGCGTCCTGCTCGCCGTCAACCTTCTCTACATGGCGGCAACGGTGTTTCTGTTCGTCGACATCTGGCGCAGGAAGCCGCAGCTCCGATAACAACCGCAGGCGCGCCCGGGGCTGCGGAAGGGCATCCTCCGCGGCCGCGGCTTCTGAAAGCGAGCCGCCCTACCAGTCGTGGACCCGGTGGCCCTCCACCGGAAACCAGATGACGTCGACCACCCCTGAAAGCACGACCGCCGCCACGTAGCCGATCCCCATGCCGTAGAAGAACGGTTTGCCGGCGCGGTAGGCGCGCACGCCGCCGTAGCGGAGCAGGAGGAGCTTGGCGATCCAGACGAGAAAGAGGCTGAACCAGTAGATGCTGGTTCCGGCGGTGTGCTGGAACGCCAGCCCCATCGGGTGCAGCGGGAACCAGTAGTAGCGGGCGCGCAGAAAGGCGAGCGCCGCGGCCTCGAAGAAGCCGGTGAGCCAGATGCCCCACTTGCCGGGATCGAACACCCGCGGGTTCTGGATCAGGTGGGTGGTCTGGTCGTAGATCATCTTGAAGGCGAGCATCAGGTGGGTGGTGCCGCCGTGCTCGTAGGCGGTCTCGAGGCTGGCCCAGACCGCGACCAGGAAGCCGGTGGGAAAGGCGACGAGCACCGCGGCGATCACCCGCCCCGGCTGCTCCCGCAGCGAGAAGATCCGGAAGTGGTGG
>JAPOZF010000347.1:6585-7844 GCA_026706165.1 Gemmatimonadota bacterium | reverse complement strand
GGCGGCGGGAAAGTCCGGGTTGTTGCCTTCGAGGAATCCGGTCCATCCGGAGGTGGTCGAGAGCCGCGACAGGTCGGCCCGGTCCATGGACCAGTAGTAGACCTCGAGGGCCCCGTGCGAATACGGCTGCGGCGAGAAGGCGTACCAGCCTTCGTCGCCGTGCATGTGCGGGTACACCTCCCGCCCGTCCACGATTTTCTTGTTCGACTTGATCGTGTCGAGCATTCCCCGCCAGACGTCGACGTAGCGCTGGTCCCCGGTCAGCAGCAATGCGTTGCCGAACCCGGTGATGCTCCGGAAGACGGAGTTCCGGTTGCTCGGCTCGTAAGTCGGAGGGACGGTCACGGTGAACCCCCAGCCGTAGCAGCCGCCGTACCACTTGCCGCCGCATTCCCCGCCGATGGTGCCGTCGAGACCGATGTTCGACGGGATGATGCCGCCGTTCTCCCTGGTGCGGTCGCACCAGGCGTCGACGTACTCCACCGCCGGCAGGGCGCCCCGCGCCTCCCGGGCACGGGCGCGCCGGCCGGCGACGTCGCGGCGCACCCCGTCCCTGTACCTGGCCTCCCCGGTCAGGGCGTAGGCGTTGAACCCCAGGGCCGTGGCCACCATGTTCTGCGGGTGGTCGCCGACGATGTCGGTGTAGTGGGCGAAATGCTCGAGCATCTCCTCGAAATTGCGCTCGCCGTGCAGGGCTACGAAGCGCCCCTCCACTTCAGCGAGCGGATCGCCGGCCCAGTCGATGGCCGTCGCCTTGCGCAGCAGCGGCCCGCGGCTGCCGTTGAAGAGGCTGCGGATGATCTTGTGCTCCGGGTCGTAGTTGGGAGCCTGCGGGTCCTCGTTCATGTAGAAGCCGGCAAAACGGCGCACCCGGTCCTGGAAGCTGCGCTCGTACGGATCGAACAGGCCGTGGTGGTTGAACGTCGTCAGGCCCTCGGCGTTGTGGACCCAGTCGAACATGACCGGGAATTCCTTGTAGTACATGCCGTCCCGGGCGAACGGCACCTCGGTGGTTTTTGCCTCCGTGTACTGACGCAGGTGCCCCTCCCAGGCCAGCTTGCATATCTCCATGAGCGAGTCGGAGCCCCCGAGAAGGTAGAGGGTGGGCCAGTGGACGAGGTTCTCGATGGCGTCGTCGGGGCCGTCGTTTCCGCCCCAGCGGGGGATGCATTTCAGGTATCCCCGCTCGTCGAAGTACTTTGCGAAGAAGACCTCGCAGGCGCGGCTCTGGGCGCGAATCAGCTCGCGCTCCATCAGCG
>JAPOZF010000347.1:0-6575 GCA_026706165.1 Gemmatimonadota bacterium | reverse complement strand
GTCAGGTCGGCGTGGTTCAGATTGAGCGGCATGTGCGACTCCTCACCGTTGGCGGTCCCGGACCGGCCGCACGCGGGCGCGCTCGAACAGACGCGACCACTCCCCCGAGCCGTCGTCGGGCCGCAGCTCCAGCCGCACCCCTTCGACCTGCGCCGGTCCGTTGCCGTATTGCATGAAAAAGGAATAGCCCTGGTTCGCGTTGGCCATGTGGATGCAGCTGCCGTCCGGATAAATGATCGTGTTGATGATTCGCGGCTCCGGATGATCGTACGGCAGACCCTTCTTCCGGAAGGGTTCGAGCTCGGCCTCGGGCACGCGGTACTCCTCCACCGCCTCTTCGTCGACTTCGACTCCGAGCCCGGGACCGGCGGGCACCTCGTGGTACCCGCCGACGACCTCGATCTTCTCCTTGAGCAGCTGGTGGGTGAACAGGTTGATGCAGGTGATCGCCGGCCACGTGGCGTGGGTCAGGACGGCCCCGAGATGGGCCGCCCAGGCGGTGGTCAGGCCGTTGCCGACCAGCTGCAGCCAGAAGGGCATTTCCGCCCCGGCGCTGAGCGTGCCTTGGCGCATGACCGCGGACTCCCCGGCGCACAGTACGTACCCGTCGCAGACCTCCTCGCGCAGGACGGTGACGTATGGCGGGGACCCGAAATGCATGGCGAGGGGGCGGTCGATTGCCCGTCGAATCTGCCGGTTCCCCAACACGTCGTCCCTTGGGATCGGCTCCTCGAACATGGCGACGATATCGTACCGTTCCAGCTTTTTGAGAATGGGGATGGCCGCGGCCGCGGTCTGGAAGGTCCCGTTCGGGTCGAGGTCGAGCCTGAAGTGGCGGGGGACGACCCGGTCGATGGCCTCCACCTGCTCCAGGATGTCCCACCAGGGCCGCGGCTTGACCTTGAAGCTGGTGTAGCCGTTGGCGACCGCCTCCTGCGCCTCTGCCGCCCATTGGGACGGTGAGGCATCTATCGACCACCAGGAGATCGGCACCCGGTCCCTGACCTTGGCCCCCAGCAGCTCGTGTACCGGCACCTCGAGCATCCGGCCGACCACGTCGAACAGGGCCATCTGCAGGCCGCAGCCGAGAGAGTCGTCGTGCATCAGACGGGCGGGGCTCTGCCCGACGACCTTCTCCACGGCTTCGTCCGTCACCCGGCACCAGGTGTAATGGACGACGGTCTCCCCCCAGCCGACGTGCCCGGTGTCGGTCGAGACCCTGCACAGCTCGAGTATGTTCCAGTTGTAGACCTCGCGCGCCGTGATCTGCTGCTGGCGGGGCGTGAACGGCACCGCCACGGTGATGCGTTGGACGTCGACGACCTTCAATTCCGGTTCCCCTCCAGTCCTTTTACCGGCCTGGCCACGTCCAGCATTTCCCGTGGCCTGCGCTCCAGCAGGATGTCGAGCCGAATCACGTTCCTCGAGGGCGGCCGTCGCGGCGCCGCCCCTGCTTCGGGCCGGTCCAGTCTCTCGCCTGTTCCCGTGTCACTCGCAGTCCGATGACCGGCTGCTCAGCCGATCTCCTCCTACAGTCCGAAGCGGCGATTGAACTTCACCAGTGCGATGTTGTCGCCGCCGTCGGTGAAGGAGCCGACGACGGAGCTCAGCGGCTTGAAGCCGGGATCGCGAACATCGTCGAAGTCGCGGTGCCGGTTCTGCTGCCACACGAAGAACAGGGTACTGCCGGGCCGGTATTCCCAGCGCAGGACGAGGTTGAAGCGCAGGGCCCTCCGCTTGAAGTCGCGGTCGTCCTCCATTCCGTACGGAAGGAACTCGTAGGACCGGGGCCGGGCGAGCTCCTTGACGGCACCGTAGTCGCCCGTCGTCACGAAGGGACTGAGGTAGAGCTGCAGGCTCAACCTCGGGGTGAAGGCGCAGGTGCCGCGCACGACGGTCTCGAAGACCCGGCTCTCGAGCTCGCCGAACAGGAAGCGGTCGTCCTCGCCGTCCCCGTCGTCGTCGACGTTCCGGATCCACTGGGCATGGTTCTTCCGGGTATGGTAGTTGGGATTGACCTGGATTTCGACGACGGACACGGGCCGGGCTTCGACGAGGACGCCGATCCATTTCCTGACGTTGTCGCCGCCCTGGCCGTAGACCACGTTGGTGCCCACCCAGCCGCTCACCGGCTTGCGGTAGTCGCTCCACACGCGGAGACTCGCCGAGGCCCGGCCGGGACGAACCATGACCGGTCCGCCGCGGGTGTTCACGTCGTCGGCGGCGTCGAACTGGCGGCCGAGATAGGTCGAGAACCCCCAGTAGCTGTGCAGGTGGTGCCGCATGTAGTAGTCGATGCCGCGCGACAACCCGTCGCCGTCGAAGTTCCATTGGTGCCAGGCGTCGAGTCTGAAGACGGACCGGCGCGCAAACCGGTTCGGGTCGAGGATGTTGTAGAACAGCCTGGCGCCGGCCTGTATACGGTCGTTGCGGCTCATGTAACCGAGGTCGTTGGCGTCGAAGCGGGGCGACCGGGCGTCGAAGTAGGCCTGCCCGCCGAAAGAGCCGGAGGGCTTGGACAGGTGGAGGGCCCCCTCCCAGCCGGTGTCGCGCCCGCCGGCCTGCCCGGCACGGCTGACCGCCAGGCGGCTGTAGACGCGGTAGGCGTTGTCCCACCACTTCACGTGGACGTCGCCGGCGCCGACGTACGCGGGGTCGAAACCTTCGCCGTTCATCGCCGTCAGCTGGGCCCCGAGGGTCGAGTTGGTCAGCACGTCCTGCTGCACGCGGCCGACGAAGTAGTTGGTGAGAGGCTCGACTTCGTAGCGGCTGCGCACCGTGTCCGGAAGACCGGACCGGGCGTCGGTGAGGCGCTCCTCGATGAGCGCCTGCTCCCTGGCGGTGACCGCGTTCAGGACTCCGAAGGCCGTGCGTCCCGTGGTTTTTCCCGAGACCTTCACGGCCCCGAGAATCGTCGTGCTGCCCGGCCTGTCGATCTCCCGGGCGCCCGCAGGCAGGCCGAAGCGCGACGGCTGCCTTCCGATGCGCCGGGAGTGGAACAACCGGGTCGGCCCCTCGATGCCGGCGATGTTCGGACCGGGCGCCTGGAAGATCGAGATCCCCTCCAGGAAGAAGGGCCGGCGCTCCTGAAGGAAGGTCTCGAAGACGCTCAGGTTGAGAACGGCCGGGTCGGCCTCTACCTGGCCGAAGTCGGGGTTCACGGTGGCGTTCACGGAGATGTTGGACGTCAGGCCGTAGCGCATGTCGACGCCGAGGGCCGAGTGCAGGTCGCGCCGGTCTCGTTCGCCGCCGATGCCGGGCGACAAGGTGCTGCGGCCGAGGGCGAAGGGAAAGAGCTCCAGGCGGCGCGGCGGCCGGATCCGCTCGATCCCCTCGAGATGGCCGAAGCGGGAAATCCAGCCGTTGACGCCGCGCGGGACGAGGGTCCAGAAGGCCCTTTCCTGCCGGCGCGAGATCCTGCGGACAACGTTGAACCCCCACGTGTAGGACTCCTTTTCGGCGAACCGCAGGTCGTGGTAGGGGATCTTCATCTCCACGGCCCAGCCGTCGTCGCGAATCTTCGCGCGCGCCTCCCACACCCCGTCCCAGGTCCAGTCGTGGGCGCCGTCGTTGTAAGAGATCCCGTCCCCCATCCAGCCCGAAGGGCCGACGACAAAGAACGCACCCGTCTGGTGATCGTGGTGGGGGTCCAGGCTCACCTCGAAGAGGTCCCTTTCGCGCCACTCGTCGCGACGGGCAAGGCGGGCGGTGATGCGGTCGGGCCGGCTGTCGTAGCAGATGGCGGCGATGTAGAGGGCCTCGTCGTCGTAGACGACCCTGAACTCCGTGCGCTCGGTGGCCGGTTTTCCCTGGTCGGGATCGCGCTGGATGAAGCCGGTGTGCACGGGCGCGCCGAGCCAGGCCTCGTCGTCCAGGACGCCGTCGATGACCGGGGGGACGTCAGCCCGTATGACGCGGGCGACCCGCTGCGGGTGCTGGAGCCACCGGGCCATGTGCCCGGCGGTCGTGTCGACGGCGGCGCTGTCCGGGCTGTCGGCAACCGCTGGGGCGGCGTTCAGCAGGCCGAGGCCGGCCAGCTGTGCAGCGAGCGAGTGAATCGGCTGCGGACTTTTCACCCGGGGTGATTGGGCAGGGAGGCCCGGTCAGGCACTCGGATCGAAGTTCTCCAGGTCCGGCTCGATCACCAGACCCTGCTGCAGATCGAACTCGACCTCGACCGAGTGTTCGTGGTAGTCCTGGTCCCCGCGTATGGTCGTGTACAGCTCCTCGCCGTCCACCGGCATCGGCATCGTGTGCCAGACGCCCAGATGCAGGCAGACCCCCACTCTGCCCTCGCCGTAGAAGGCGCGCATTTCCTCCGCCCTGAGCGGCTCTCCGACGCCGCCGACGATGTAGACCGTCGGCCTGCCGTTCTCGGGGAAGAAGGACTGTCCCGCATCGGTGTGGTAGGCGAAATGGCCCCGCTTAAGGCCTTCCGACAGGGGGGTCCGGTTTCTGTCCGCGGCATACCATTCCGGGCCCTCCTTCGGCTCTCCGGCGGATATTTCCGCATAGGCGTGCTTCTCGTAGGAACTGTAGTTGCCCTTCACGATGTCGGGCCTGCGTTCCTCCAGGCTGGCGATGAGATGCCCGTACGGGGCGAAGTACTCGGGCCTGAGGCGCTCGACCTTTATCCTGACCGGCTTCCACATGGATTCTCCTCCTCTCCGTGACCGCTCGCGCGCGCAGGCACCGGCCGCCGGGGCGCCTTCACCCGAACAGTTTCCGGAAGTAGTCGCGAAACGCGACCGTGTCCGTAATGTTGTTGCCGCCGTACTCCAGCTCGATCCAGCCCCGGTACCCGGTCTCGTCCATGACCCGGAAAACCCGCTTCCAGTCCAGCGTGTTCTCCTCCATGCCGCAGCTGCCGCGGCGATTGACCCCGCGGGCGTGAAAATGGCTGGAGTATTGGATCAGCCGCTCGATCTGCGCCGCGGAATAGCCCCGCGGATACATGTGGGCGTAATCCAGGGTCAGGGTCAGGCCCGGCACGTCCTGCACCAGCCTTTCGGCGCGCCTGGGTGTATCTGCAAAAGACCCGATGTGGGGCTCGATGGCGAAGGTGATTCCGTGCTCCTTCGCCCGCTCCACCCTCCAGGCCAGCTCGTCGGCCGCCCGGGCCAGCGAGTCCCGCCGGCTCTCTTCCGCGAAGTGCGCGCCGGGCAGGGCGGTCAGGTGCCTGCCCCGGCATTCGGCGGTGTAGTCGAGGGCCTTGAGGAAGGCCTCGCGGGCATGGCGCCGGCGCCGCGGCTGCGGGTGGTTGACGGCATGCGATTCGTAGTCCAGTGCCAGCTGCAGAAAAATGTCGGCGGCGACGAGGCCGCAGTCGTCCAGTCTCTTCTTCAGTCTGCGCGCCGAGCGGCGCACGCTCCTGAACTCGGACGACGGCCTCAGGTGAGACCGGTCCTCGAACAGCCCGATGTCCACGCCCTCGATCCCCAGCATGGAGATCAACCGGAGAGCCTGGTCGTGGGGCAGGTCGGGATAGGTGAAATCGGAGCAGGCCAGCTCGAGTTTCACGTCAGCCGTTCCACCCGGGGAAACTGTCCATGTCCGGCTCGAGGGCCAGTCCCCGGTCTTCGTCGAAGTGCACGTCGATCGAGTGGGCGTGGTAGTCCTGATTGCCGCGGGCGGTCATGAAGACCTCGTCCCCCTTCAGGCAGACCGGCATGGTATGCCAGACTCCCAGGTCCATGCAGACGCCGAGACTGCCGTCGGAGAAGAAGGCCCGCAGGTCCTCCGGCTCGATCATCGGCTGCACCGGCGCCACCCAGAACACGGTGGGACAGTGCCGGCTCGGGTAGAAGGACTGCCCGGCGTCGTCGTGGCATGCGAAGTGGGCCCGCAGGCGGCCCTCGTTCAGCGACAGCTTCTCCGGCAGCGGATCGGGGATGTCTCCGGTGACTTCGTAAGCGTTCTCCACGAGGGCGCCAACGCGCACTTCCGGCCTCGCCTCGTCGAAGGCGGCGATCGCTTTTCCGAAAGGCGCGAAGGATTCCCTGGTGAGCTCCTCGACCTTGACCTTGATAATCTTCAGCATGTGCCTCCTTGGATCCTTGTCAGAGTCGGGGGTCGCCTTCCCGCCGGTTTGCCATCGTCGCATGCGGGTTCGTGCGAGACTTGCAGCGGAGCCGCCGGGCATGCCGACCGGGCACCGTTTGTCCTCAAGCTTCCCCCCGGTTGCGGCTCAGGGGGCATCCTGCAGACGCAGGAGCCTGCCGCCGCCCGCCACCAGGTCCAGCTGCGAGCGCGACCCGTCCGCGGCCGGGCGCCACTGGCCTGCCTCGGGGTCGAACTCCTCCAGGGCTCCCGGGCCGACTACCGTGGTCGCGACCTCCCTGCCGTGGTCGAGGTTCACCACCAAGACGTGGGTGGTCTCGCCGGCGGAACCGAAGAACCCCCAGAGCACTCCCTTCTCGCTTTCCGCGTCAAAAGGGGGATCCACGGTAAAAGCAGCGTCGGCCGGCAGCTCCTCCACCATCCCGCCCGCGGGGACTTGCCCGGAGTGGTACACGGCGAGCGAAGTCAGCGGCTGCAGCTGCTCGGCGTCGGCGACGAACTCGGGATGTATGTCA
>JAPOZF010000656.1 GCA_026706165.1 Gemmatimonadota bacterium | reverse complement strand
CCGCAGGCTTGTCAGCAGGTCGCGCGATTCCCTGCCCCTGGAGATCGGGATCAGGGGATCGAACTGGCCGTGCGACATGAAGACGGGGGTGTCGATCAGCGAGTCCCCCGCCCCCCCGTCGGGTACCATCTCCGGAAGGAACAGGCCGCTCAGGAAGGCTATTCCACCGATGGTCCCGGGTATCCGGAGGCCGCTGTAGAGCGCCATACCGGCCCCCTGGCTGAAACCCAGCAGCAGCGTGCGCCCCGAGGCGTCGTACCGTTGCCGGAGAGCTTCGAGAAGCTCGCACACCTGGTCGCGAGCCGCCTCGGCTTCTTCGAACGAGACCGCCAGCCCGCGGTCCGTCATCGCCAGGGGGAACCAGGCAAAGCCACCCTCGGGGAGCAGAATGGGAGCGCGGACGCTGACGAATTGGAAGCGGGGGTCGAGGACTTGCGCCAGGCCCATCAAATCACCCTCGTCGCTGCCGTATCCGTGCAGAAGCACCAGCAGGGGAGCACCTTGCGCCGGCGATTTCCCTGCGACGAAATGGAGGGGCATTTCAGCGACTCAGACCACCTCGACCCGGGAGCGCCCCCCCTGGGTCAGTGCAAGTACGATATCCTCGCCGTCGGCGACTATCCGCTGCACGAAGGGGTTGGGATACATCTTCTCGTTTCGCCACACGGTGACCCGGTTGACCAGGATGGTGGGCATCTTCCTGCCGCCGCGGTGCAGGACCAGACGGCCCTCGATACTGGCGGGCAGCTCGGTCTCGACATCGAAGCTGTCTGCTTCCCGGCTCCAGGAGACGGCGATATCTCCGGCTGGCGTGGGTACCGACCCGGAGGCATGGGTGGCGACGCTGCGGGGCGGCCGGATGCGGGCGACGGCGAACCCGGGTCGGAGCGGCTCCACCCCGAGCAGGTGCGCCCCGGCCAGGTACTCAGGCCCCGGCTCGTAGGGCGCGGAAGGCCGAAGCGCCCGGTCCGCCCAGGTCTCTCCCGGCCTCGCCGCCATGCCTTCCCAGTGCATCCCGGCGTGCTCGATGGCCTGCTGTTCGGCACCGGCGCGCCACAGCCCTTCGCAGAGAAACCATGCCTGGACCAGTCCCCCCACCGGCGACAGCGACTGATTCCCGATGGCTGCGGCGATGCGTTCCCTCTGATCCACCCTCGCCAGCGAGCCGTACAGGACCAGGGCGTTGGACCACTGGCTGAACCGTGCGGCCTCCCCGGTTGTCTCCGGGAACAGACCCTCCGGTTCGCGCCAGCGACCCTGCACGAGGTCCCGCAGGCGCCGTGCTTCCGCCTGGCAGTCCGCGGCCCCCCCGGTATGGCCCAGGCCGCGGCAAACGCGCCCCGCGGCCGCGGCGCCTGCCGCGGCGAGAGCCGCCTGCGCGGTCGGCACCTCACCGCCGGGGTCCATGGGGACCGCCGCTGCCGAAGAAAGCAGATCGGACAGCAGCCCTGAAACTGTCTCCCCGTCACCGCTCAACAAGTGGTAGGCCTCGACAAAGAGCGGAAACGCCGCCCACGAGGACTGCGGGCCCCGGTTGGCCTCGCGGCCGGCTGCCGTTCTCAGCACCGTTCGCGCCGTAGAAGTATTGCCGGTGAGGTAGCAATCCGTGACGAAGGCAGTCAGCATCGCCAGCCAGTCGTACGGGCGGGGCGGAAGCTGCAGGGAGTAGATCTCCTGCCGCACTGAATCGAGAGTTTCCCGTCCGACCGGGTGCGGGGCAACCATCCCGTCCTGTTCCACTGTGGCAGTCGTCCCGGGGCCGGGGTCGCTGCGGGTTACTACGGACACCGACTCGAGATGGCAGTTCTCCGCAAACCCGCTGAGACGGACAGTCAGGAAACGGCCCGCCTGTTCCCGCAGGGCGCGCCAGCCCTGCCTGCCTGCGCGGGCGATGTAGCGGACCTGAGCGTGTGTGCGGCCGCGGACGTACCCGAAATAGAAGTCGACGATGCCGCCGCTCTCCTCCGTCTCGAGGCGCACTTCCGGACACCCGCTGGCGATGCGCCCCAGATCGAGCTGGATGACTACCGATTTGCGGGGCGCTGTCCTGATGATGGTGCGCGCGACGCGGCCGGAAAGCAGGCCCTGGGGATGGACGCATTTGCAGTCCGCCAGCGCCTGCAGACGCTCCGGTTCCGGGGAGTCGCCGCTCCATTCCCCCGCGGCCGCCACGGCGACTGCCTGCAGCGGCGCTTCCACGATGCCACCCGGCTCCCGGACCGCGGCGGGTATTGCCGCGTCCACCTCGACTGCCGGCTCCCAGCCGCCGCCGGCATCGGCTGCATCGCAGTCCAGGGGATCCTCCCGGGCATCGTGGAATTCGTCAACCCCCGGATCTTCGCGGGGCTGGGGGAGTGCCCGGACGGTCCAGGTGCCGTCCCCCGCGGTGGGAGAAACCGCCGGACCCGAACAGGCGAACCAGGGCGCCGCAACCGCCGGATGGTTGGCGGCGCGCACGATGAGGGTGTGGCGGCCCGGACCCCTGAGCTGCAAGGGTATGCGGTGGAGAAGGGGACGCTCGGTCAGCGCCCCCCCACGGCGGCAGGCGACCAGCTGTCCGTCAAGGCGCAGCTCGAAGGGGCCCGTACAGGCGCAGTTCAGCTCGACCTTTCCTGCAGAGGAGGCCGCCATCGACGACCTCAGGTACAGCCCGGGGGAGCTTCCCCTGTCCCAGACGGGACGGCCTTCCGTCATCTTCCCTGAGGGGTTGAAGGTTCGCCGTCCCACCGCCTGGCGATGGGACGCGGAAGAATGGAAGGTGGCGGGGGAACTACGGAAGGCGCAAGGCTATCAGCCGGTTCGCATCCCCGCGGCGAACCCGAAACAATACCGCGGCCCCGGAATCCAGCTCTTCGATTATTTCGCGGTACTCCTTCACCGAACTCACCGGCTGGCGGTTGACCTCGACAATCAGGTCGCCTCGGCGCAGTCCCCGGCGGAAGGCCTCGCTCCCGGACCTTATCCTGGTTACCAGCACGCCTCCGGTATCCTCGTAGCCGAACCGCTCCGCCAGCTCGGGGGTGAGTTCGCGGAGTCGAAGCCCGAGGGAGGCGGTTTCCGCTTCTCCCTCTTCCGCGCCGGACCGCCCTCTGGCGAGGGCCTCCTGTGTCACCTCCCCGAGTTCGACGGAGACCCTCTTGCCTTTGCCGTCGCGCAGAAACTCGATCTCGACCTCGGTGCCGGGAGGAGTGGCCCCGATGCGGCTCTTGAGCTGGGTGGTGTTTCTCACCGGGTCCCCGTCGACGGCGACGACCACGTCATCCACCTGCAGACCCGCCTCCTCTGCACCGCTGCCCTCCCTGACCCCCATTACCAGTACTCCACGCGTGTTATCCATTCCCAGCGCTTCCGCCATCAGCGCGTCGATGTTGCGGATGTCTATCCCCAGCAGCCCGCGCCTCACTTCTCCGGATTCGATCAGTTGCGACAGCACGTCCCTGGCGAGGTCTACGGGAATGGCGAATCCGATCCCCTGGTCCCCGCCGCTGCGGGTTACGATGGCGGTGTTGATGCCGACCAGTTCCCCCCTCAGGTTGACCAGGGGGCCGCCGCTGTTGCCCGGATTGATCGCCGCGGACGTCTGGATGAAGGAGCCGTATTCCTGAACGCTGAAACGGTCCCGTCCCAGTGCGCTGACTATCCCCTGAGTCACGGTGTGCTCGAGTGCGAACGGGTTGCCTATCGCCAGCACCCATTCCCCGACCCTGAGATCCGCCGACCTCCCCCAGGATACGGAGGGAAGACCGTCCGCGTCGATGCGCAGGGCCGCGAGGTCGCTGAGGGAATCGGTACCGACCACCTCGGCGGGGAAGTGGCGTTCGTCGGTCAGCTCGACGGTGATCTCGTCTGCGCCGCGGATCACGTGGTAGTTGGTCAGGATGAAATACTCCCCTCCATGGGTGACGATCACCCCTGACCCCTGTCCCTGGCGCGGCCGGAAATCTGGTTGGGGCCGGCCGAAGAAGAACTCGAACGGGGTGCCGTGCTCGAAGGGGGCGCCGCGAGTGTCGGGGGCCACCCGGGCCTTTGACTCGGTGGAGATCGCAACCACCCCCGGCTTCACCTGGGCAACGATCTCGGCGAAGCCGTCGCTCCACTTCTGCAGCTCCGCGGCGGTTTGTCCGCCGGAAGCCGTCGCGGCGCAGATGGCTGCCGCGACCAGGACGATTCTGAGGACCATCCGGTTTCCTGTCCCTTTCATTTCCGGTTTCTCTCCATTCTGGTTCGTTGTTGCCTTTCGAGCAATACAAGACTAAAGGGAGCCTGATCGGTTCCCGAGAGAGCCGGTCATGCGGCGCGTGGGCGCACCCGGTCCCCCCCCTCCTCCCCGTCGAATTGGAGGGTCAGCTCACCCTCTTCGAGATCGACGCGAACACGGGCGCCGTCATCGATTTCGCCAGCCACCAGGGCGCGCGCGATGCGGCTCTCCAGCTCGTGCCGGATGAACCGCTTCAGCGGCCGCGCTCCGAATACCGGGTCGAAGCCCTTTCTCGCCACAGCCTCCAGGGCCGGCTCGGAGATCTCGATCCCGATGCGGCGTTCCGACAGTCGGCGGCTCAGGTCTTCCGTCATCAGGGCGACGATCTTCTGGATCTCGCCAAGGGTAAGCGGCTTGAACATCACGATGTCGTCGACGCGGTTGATGAACTCGGGCCTGAAGTGCCCCTGCATCTCCCGTGTAACCGTTTCCTGCACTGCCTCCGGGATTTCGCCGCCGGCCGCCGCCCCCTCCATCAGGTGACGGGAGCCGATGTTCGAGGTCATGATGACGACCGTATTCCGGAAATCGACGGTACGCCCCTGCGAATCGGTCAGACGGCCGTCGTCGAGAACCTGCAGCAGGGCGTTGAAGACGTCGTGGTGGGCCTTCTCGATCTCGTCGAACAGGATCACGGAATACGGCTTCCTCCTGACCGCCTCGGTCAGCTGCCCCCCGTCCTCGTATCCCACGTAACCGGGAGGCGCCCCGATCAGACGGGATACGGCGTGCTTCTCCATGTACTCCGACATGTCGATGCGGACCACGTTCTCCTCGCTGTCGAACAGCGCCTCGGCCAGGGTCCTGGCCAGCTCGGTCTTGCCGACCCGGTCGGTCCCAGGAAAATGAACGACCCGATCGGGCGCTTGGGGTCCTTGATTCCCGCCCTGGCGCGAAGGACGGCATCGGCGACGAGCCGAACCGCCTCGTCCTGCCCCACGACTCGCCGGTGCAGGATTTCGTCGAGGCGCAGAAGCTTCTCGCGCCCCCCCTCCAGCAGGCGGGTGCCGGGAACCCCCGTCCACCGCGACACGATCTCGGCGATCTCGGCTTCTGTCACCTCCTCGCGCAGCAGTCGGCCCTCGGCGCTGTCGCTGTCGCGGTGCTGGGCCTCTTCGAGGCGGCGCTCGAGGTCGGGGAGGCGGCCGTACTTGAGCTGTGCCGCCTCGTTGAGATCCTGCCGCCGCTCCGCGTCCTCGATGTCGCGCCGCGTCTCCTCGATCTGCTCCTTCAGCGCGCGCATCGCTCCGATGGCCCCTTTCTCCTGCTCCCACTGGTCGCGCATTGCGTGAGTCAGCGACTTCAGATCGGCCAGCTCCGAGCGCAACGCCTGCAGCCGTTCCATGCTGGCGCCGTCCTTTTCCTTCACAAGGGCAGCCTCCTCGATCTCCAGCTGCGTCGAGCGGCGCATCGCCTCGTCGAGCTCGGCCGGCATCGAATCGATCTCCGTGCGTATCAGGGCGCAGGCCTCGTCGACGAGGTCGATCGCCTTGTCGGGCAGGAAACGGTCGCTGACGTAGCGGTTCGAGAGCACCGCGGCGGCGACCAGGGCGTTGTCCTGAATGCGGACCCCGTGATGGATTTCGTACCGTTCCTTGAGCCCGCGCAGAATGGAGATAGCGTCCTCGACCGAAGGTGCGTCGACCATCACCGGCTGGAAACGCCTTTCGAGGGCGGCGTCCTTCTCGATGTGGCGCCGGTGCTCGTCGAGAGTTGTCGCCCCTATGCAGTGCAGCTCGCCGCGGGCGAGCATCGGTTTCAGCAGGTTGCCCGCGTCGGTCGACCCCTCGGTGCGGCCGGCGCCGACGATGTTGTGCACCTCGTCGATGAACAGCAGAATGCGTCCTTCGCTCTGCGTTATCTCCCTGAGCACCGCCTTGAGCCGTTCCTCGAACTCGCCGCGGTATTTGGCGCCGGAGACAAGGGCCCCCATGTCGAGGGAGAAGACCGTGCGATCCTTCATCCACTCCGGGACGTCGCCGCGCACGATGCGCTGGGCCAGGCCCTCGACGACCGCGGTCTTGCCGACTCCGGGCTCGCCGATAAGGACGGGGTTGTTCTTGGTTTTTCGCGACAGGATCCGGATGACCCGGCGGATCTCGCCGTCGCGCCCGATTACGGGATCCAGCTTCCCCGCCCGCGCCTGCGCGACGAGGTCGGCCCCGTATTTCTGGAGCGCCTCGTAGGTGTCCTCCGGGGTGGCGCTGGTCACTCTCTGGTTGCCGCGAACCGCGCTCAGGGCCCTCAGCAGGTCGTCGCGGCCCACCCCCTGTTCCACGAGGATTTTCGCGGCGTCCCCATCTGCCGCGAGGATGGCGAGAGCCAGATGCTCGACCGACCACGAACTCATCCTCGAGTCTGTCGGCTTCCTTTTCGGCCTTCACCAGCACCTCGTGGAGATTCCGCGCCATGCGGACTTCCGGTACGCCCCCGGACAGGCGCGGTCTGCGCGAGAGGGCCGCTTCCAGCTTTCGGCGCACTTCAGCCGGGGGCGCCCCGGCGCGCTGGAGGAGGCGGTACACGGTCCCCGCCTCCTGATCCAGCAAAGCCAGGAGCAGATGTTCGACGTCGACCTCCTGGTGATTGCGGTCGAGTGCTTCGCTTTGCGCCTTCTGCAGGGCTTCCTGCGATTTCTGGGTCAGCTTGCTCGCGTTCATTTGACGATCCCCTTTGACGATCCCCTTGCGAAGCCGGGTTTGGTCTGGTCAGTTCGACACCTGGTTCAGCAGTTGGTTCTGCTTGAGCAAATTTCGTTCCCGCAGCGAGGTTGATTTATTTAAATCAATGTTTTTATTCAACTAAGGAAAAGAAAGGCGGTTCGAATCGGGTCCTTCGCCGAAGTGCAACTGCCACATTGGCAGAGGTTCGGCTTCATTCCGGGAAAGCCGTTCAACCGGCGATGGATCGTCTCGGAACCCCTGAACAACAGGACCGCGCCCTCGGCCGCAAGCCGCGCTACCGGGACGAACGACACGCGGCCTTTGTGAACTTCAGGCGTTGATAAGGTTGAAACGGAAGAGCATGACCGACATGGCCGAGCCTTTCGAGAACCCCGGAAGCAGTCCCCCGCGGGTCACCAGGGCGAGATCGAAGAACTCGAACTGAGCGTGGCCGACGTTGAACGGCCCGAAGGCGAAACCGACACCCGTGCTGCTGCTGCGGCCCCCGATCGACAGACCGATTCGCGCCGGAAACCAGGGAACCAGCCGGTACTCCGCTCCGGTCGAGATCTTGGGCATCGGGGAAATCCCGAAACCGGAGCTGAAGGCCTGGTCGTAGTTGCCGACCAGCGTCATGTGGGGCATCGGCCAGTGCGCAACCCCGGCGCGCAGCATCGCCGGCAGCGAGCGGGAGAAGCCCTTCTCGCTGAACTTCTCTCGAAAATCGGGATCGCCGTCCCCGTCGATGTCCTCGTTTTCGAGCACGTCTCTCATCCGGACCTGGTCCGGGTCGAGAAAGCGGGTCACCCGCAGCCTCGTCGCCCTGGCATACACCGAGTCCTGCCGCGATCCGATGCTCCAGCTGATGAAATCCACGAGGTTGAGCATGCCGGCGCTGAAGGTGGTCCTGCCGTCCGTGGAGACGCCGGCCACCCCGAAGTCCACGCC
>JAPOZF010000626.1 GCA_026706165.1 Gemmatimonadota bacterium | reverse complement strand
CCGCATTCCGTCATCGAGGGGATGCTGCTGGCGGCGTACGCCTCCGGGGCGGAGCTGGGGTTCATCTACCTGCGCTACGAATACCCGGAGACCTTCGAGATCCTCGAGCGCGCCATGGCCGAGGCGGAGGCCGCCGGCCTTCTCGGGACCGACATCCTCGGCAGCGGCTTCGAGTTCCGCCTCTACCTGAGGCGCGGGGCCGGGGCCTACATCTGCGGCGAGGAGGGCTCGCTCCTCAACAGCCTCGAGGGGCGCCACCCGTTCCCGCGCAACCGCCCCCCCTTCCCGGTCACGCACGGGTACGAGAACCTGCCGACCGTGGTCAACAACGTCGAGACCCTGGCCTCGGCCCCCCCGGTGGTGCGCAACGGGGCCGCCTGGTACCGGGGGCTCGGCCTCGGGGAGCACGCCGGCACCAAGCTGATCAGCCTCAGCGGCGACATCGAGCGCCCCGGCAACTACGAAGTGCCGCTAGGCCTGCCCCTGCGGACGCTGCTGGACGACTGGGCCGGCGGCGCTCCGGGCGGTCGGTCTATCCAGGCGGTGACCATGGCCGGCCTCTCAGGCGGCTTCCTCGCCGGCGGCGACCTCGAAGCCACCCTCGACGAACCGGACATCCGTTCGCGCGGCTCCTTCCTCGGGGCCGGCGGCATCATGGTGTTCGACGACAGCCGCGACATGATCGAGGCCGCGCACGGCGCCATGGAGTTCTTCGCCGAGGAATCGTGCGGCAAGTGCTTCCCCTGCCGCATCGGCACGCAGCGGCTGACCGAGCGCCTCGCCGGGGCTCCGGGGTCGCCGCGCAGACCGGCGGCCTGGCGCCGCGAGGTCGAGGATATGGGGGCGGCGATGGCGGCGACGAGCGCCTGCGGCCTCGGAACCGCGGCCCCCAACATCACGCAGAGCCTGATGAAGTACTTTCCCGGAGAAGTGGAAAGACACGTGCGCGCCTCCGGCGCGTGACAGGAGCACCCGACAATGACGACGACGACAGCACCTGAAGAAACGAGGGTCGCCGGCAACGGCGCCTCTAGGGAGAACGGGCGGCCCCCCGCCGGCCTGGCGATCACCATCGACGGCGTCGAGGTCGCCTTCACCGAGGGGGAGACCATCTACGATGCCGCCACCCGCTCGGGGCACGACATCCCCACCCTCTGCTACGACCCGCGCCTGGAGCCGTTCGGGGCCTGCCGGCTCTGCGTCGTGGAGGTCGAGGGGGCGCGCACCCCGGTCGCCTCCTGCACCACCAGGGCGGTGGACGGCATGTCGGTGCGCACCGCCACCGAGGAGGTCGAGAAGCACCGCCGCACCCTGCTGGAGATGGTCGCCTCGGAGAACCGCCAGGTCGACGTCGACCCGCTCACCTCGTACGCCTCCCAGGAGCTCGCCCAACTCGTCGACCGCTACGACGCGCGCGGCGGCCGCTTCGCCGGGGCGAAGTCGGGGACCAGCAAGGAGGACGACAACCCATTCCTGCTGCGCGACTACGAGCAGTGCATCTCCTGCTACCGCTGCGTCCGCGTCTGCGCCGAGCAGGAGGGGGACCACGCCATCAACGTCATGAACCGCGGCTTCCACACGCAGATCACCACCGAGTTCGACGGCCTGCTCAAGGACTCCTCCTGCACCTTCTGCGGCCAGTGCGTGCAGACCTGCCCGACCGGGGCCCTCGGGGACAAGAAGGCGCTACGGTCGGCGGAGCTGCCCGGCGAGATCGAGAAGACGCGTTCGGTCTGTCCGTACTGCGGGGTGGGCTGCTCGGTCGACCTGCTGACCAAGGAGGAGACCCTGGTCGGCATCCACCCGGCCATGGACGGCCCGGCCAACAACGGGGCGCTGTGCGTCAAGGGGCAGTTCGCCTTCGATTTCGTCCAGCACGGCGACCGCCTCGCGCACCCGATGGTCCGCGGCGAGGACGGCGAGCTGCGCGAGGCTTCCTGGGACGAGGCCCTCGAACGCGCCGCCGGGGGGTTCCGCCGCGCCGTCGACAAGTACGGCGAGCACAGCGTCTACGGCATCGCCTCCGGGCGGGCGCCCTCGGAAGCGGCCTACACCATGCAGAAGTTCATCCGCGCGGGGTTCGGCACCAACCAGATAGACAACTGCAGCCGTGCCTGACACGCTCCCACGGTTGCCGGTCTGGCAGCCACGATAGGGCGCGGCGCCATGTCGAACCCGCTGGCCGACATGGAGAAACCGGACGTTATCTTCTGCATCGGGACCAACATGACCGAGTGCCACCCGGTGGCGGCGACGGCGATCAAGAAGGCGATCGCCCGGGGCGCCAAGCTCATCGTCGCCGACCCGCGGCGCATTCCCCTGGCCGACATGGCCGACCTCTACCTGCCGCTGCGCGTCGGCTCCGACGTCGCCCTGCTGGCGGCGATGGCCCACGTCATCGCCCGCGAGGGTCTCGTCGACGAAGAGTTCATCTCCCGGCGCACCACCGAAAGCGAGGCCTTCCTCGAGCACGTCGAGCGCCTGACCCCGGAGTGGGCGGCCGGAATCGCCGAGGTGCCCGCCGCCGACATCGAGAAGGCGGCGATCTGGTACGGGGGTGCCGACCGCGGGGCCATCTACTACACCCTCGGCATCACCGAGCACATCTGCGGCGTCGACAACGTGCTGTCGCTTTGCAACCTGGCGCTGATGACGGGCAACGTCGGCCGCGAGGGGACCGGCATCAACCCGATGCGCGGCCAGAACAACATCCAGGGGGCCGGCGACAGCGGCGCCCTGCCCGACAACTACCCCGGCTTCCAGAAGGTCCTGGACCCGGCCAACCGGGAGAAGTTCAGGAAGCTGTACGGACGCGAGATCGACGGCGAGCGCGGCATCACCAAGGTCACCGCCCTCGACCGCTGCGGCGACGGCATCCACGCGATGATCATCAACGGCGAGAACACGCTGATTTCAGACCCGGACCGCGCCCACTGCCAGCACGCCCTCGAAAGCCTCGACCACCTCGTCGTCATCGACATCTTCCTCACCGAGACCGCCGAGCTCGCCGACGTCGTCTTCCCGGCGACCGCCTTCGCCGAGACCGACGGCGTCTGCGTAAACACCGAGCGCCGGGTGCAGCGGCTGCGCGCCGCGGTGCCGCCGCCGGGAGAGGCGAAACCGGACTGGTGGATCGTCAGCCGGATCGCGCGGCGGATGGGGATTCCCGGCTTCGATTTCGCCAGCGCCCGCGACGTCTTCGACGAGCTGTGCAGCCTGTCGCCGATCTACGCCGGCCTCGACTGGGACCGCATCGAGCGCAACGAGTACCAGTGGCCGGTGCCGCACAGGGATCACCCGGGGACGCCGATCCTGCACCAGGAGGAGTTCCCCAACGGCCGCGGCATCTTCAGCAAGGTCGACTACCGCGACCCGGCCGAAACGGTCAGCGCCGAGTTCCCGGTCTGGCTGACCACGGGCCGCCGGCTGCCGGCTTATCACACCCGCACCCAGACCGGCCGCGCACGGGGCATCGACTACCTGCTGTCGGAGGAATCGCTGGAAGTGCACCCGGACGACGTCGCCGCCTGGGGTCTGACCGAGGGAGGGTGGTGCCGCCTGACCAGCGCCAGGGGCGAGGTCGACATCAAGGTGCGGGCGACGGACCGGTCGCCACGGGGAACGGTGTTCACGAGCTTCGGCTTCAGCGAGGTGCCGGTGAACGCGCTGACCGGATCGGGGTACGACCCGGTGACCCACACCGCGGAGCTCAAGGTCTGCCCGGTGCGCGTCGAGCCGCTGGCCGGCCCCGGAGCCGATACCGCCTCCTGAGCCCGGGACCGCCGGGCTTTTACCGCGACGGCGGTTGGTTGGAAAGCGGGCACGTCCCGGTTTCCGCTCGGTCCTGCCCTTCAGGGGCTTTCCCCGCTGGGGAAAGGTTTCCTTCTCGCGCGTCCGGGGGGTTCCGGACAGCCCCGTCGAAGGCCTGGGAGGTGGCAAATTCCCGACGGGTCCCCTGTGGCCTATCCCTTCCAGGTTCGCAGGGCGTCGCGCCACACCTTTTCGATCTCGCCGCGGGCGACGCAGGCGTCCTTCCATACGTCGGGAAAGCACTCGAGGGCGTACCCCGAACCCTGCGGCCCCAGCTCGACTACCCCGTACAGCTCCGCCCCGCTCTTCGCCCCTTTCAGCCAGGATTCCAGCAAGTGCCTCAGGAAATGGTCGCGCCAAAGTGCGAAATCGCGGTCGATGCGGCCGCGGCCGTTGGTCACCGGAGTCTGGCAGTGGCTGCCGGTGAACGGCCTGAAATGGATGAGCTCCCCCGCCCTCAGCAGGTCCGGGCGGGCGTTGGTCTTGGGCTCCCAGTAGTCGGGAGCCCGCACCTGCTTGATGATGGCCGGATGGGAGTGGTCGAAGTTGATGCGCAGCTTCTCCTTGTAGCGGCGCTGGTAGGCGTCGGCCAGGGCGAAGGTCTTCTCCGGGGTCTCCGTGCAGGTGTCGCGGTGCACCTCGATGGCCGGCTGCAGCCCCAGCTTCCTGCCCGCATTCATCACCGCTCTCGCCACCGGCACCGAGACCTTGAGCTCGGTGTCGTGGTCGCACAGCTGCACGTTGACGTGGTAGGCCCCTACCTCGGAGAACTCCTTCAGCGTCGGCTCCGCCTGCTCCACCTCGGCGATGTCGACCCCCCCGACGTAGACCATACCGTGCTTCTCGCAGGCCCTGGCCAGGTCCGCATCCGCCCCGTGACTGAAGCCGACGAACCCGGCTTCCTTGGCCCGTTTCACCTTTGTATCCATCGACCAGGGTCTTTTGGCCGACGGGTAATTCTGCAGCGTCCAGTTGGCGGCGCACAAGTGAAGCTTGGGCTTCTCGGCTTTTGCTTTGGCCATGCGATCTGCTCCCGTTGTCGTAGGGTTATGGGTGCTCAGTGTGGGTGATCCGGCAGGCGCCGGAATATATGTTGAAGCCGCGTCCGCGCAGGAACCCCAACAGGGTCATGCCGGCCTCGCGCGCCAAGTCGACCGCCAGGCTCGACGGCCCCGAGACCGCGGCGACCACCGCTATTCCCGCCATCCTCGCCTTCTGCACGATCTCGAAGCTGGTGCGGCCGCTGACCATCAGCAGGGACTGCCCCGGCGGCAGGCTGTCGCACAGGAGAAAGGAGCCGACGAGCTTGTCGACGGCGTTGTGGCGGCCGACGTCCTCGCGCAGCGCCAGCAGCTCTCCCCCGCGGTCGAACAGCCCGGCCGCGTGCAGGGAGCCGGTCTGGTCGAACACCTTCTGGGCCTGCCGGAGCTTGTCGCTCAATCCGTACAAGGTCTCGGCGTCGATGCGGAAATCCGCACCGGATAAAGGGGGGGCCTGGGCGGCGATGTGGTCGATGCTCGCCTTGCCGCAGACGCCGCAGCTCGAGGAGGCGTAGAAGTTTCGCCTCAGGCGGTCGAAGTCGAAGCCGACTCCCTCGGCCAGCCTGACCTCGACGATGTTCTCCAGGTTCGGGGGCTCCGCGTCCATGCAGTAGGAGATCGCCCCGAGCTGTCCGGGTCTGTCGATCAGGCCTTCTGTCAGCAGAAACCCGGCGACCAGGTCGAAGTCGTCGAGGGGGGTGCGCATGATCACGGCGACCGCCTCCCCGTGGAGGCGGATTTCCAGGGGCTCCTCCACCGTGACCAGGTCGGGCCGGGCGGCGTGCTCCCCGCCGCGGCAGTCGACCACCTCCCGCTCCACGACTCGAACCGGCGTGCGTTCCAGGGTCATCCTACATCGGCCCGACGCGGAGAGGGCCCCTGTCCATCGCCAGCATGGAGGCGTCGAAGCTGCGCTTCATCAGCTCGAGCTTGAGCGGCTGGGCCTCCGGTTCCGACCACATGTTCTCGAACTCCTCCGGGTCTTCCTCGAGGTCGTACAGCTCCCCCTCGTCGTGGCCGTGGTAGACGACGAGCTTGTAGCGCTCGTCGCGGTACATGGTGGCGAAGGTGCCGTCCGGCATATCGAGGGCGTCGTAGTACTCGCAGCGCACGAAGTCGCGGTGGCGCTCCTTCCCGCCGCGGAGCAGCGGCAGCAGGGAGCGGCCCTGCATGCGCTCCGGCGCATCCAGCCCGGCGAGCTGCAGCAGGGTCGGGGCGATGTCGAGGAGCTCGACCAGGGCATCGCTGCGCAGGCCGCGGCGGAACCGCGGCGGGCAGGAGAAGATCAGCGGCACCCGCACCAACCCCTCGTAGAAGCGGCAGCCCTTCTGGATGAGGCCGTGGTCGCCGAGCATCTCGCCGTGGTCGCTGGTGAAGATGACGACGGTGTCATCGAGCTGCCCGCTGTCCTCGAGGGCTTCCATGATGTCGCCGACGCGGTCGTCGATCAGCTCGATCATCGCGTAGTACGCCGCCTGCAGGGTGCGGGCGTCGCGGTCGGCGAAATCCCCGTTGTCCGCCGCCGCCTCCTGCCCCGGAGTCTTCGGGGTCAGCGGATTCCGGATGTCGAGCTGTTCCGGACGGCGTCCCCTGGACTGGAAATCGACCGCGGCCAGACGCTGCTGCTGCACGAGATCGCTTTCGGCGAACAGCGGCCCGGGCATGCGCTCGCGGGCGAAGCGGTCGCGGTACTGCTTCGGCGGGTTGAACGGCGGATGCGGGTCGTAGATGTTGACGCTCGCCAGCCACGGCCCCTCCCGCTCCTCGTTGATGAACCCGATCGTCTTCTCCGCGCACCAGGTGGTCTGGTGCAGCTCCCCAGGGACCCCGTCCCGACTGCGGATCAGCTCGCCGAGGACCTCTCCCTTCGAACGCACCCAGTCGGCGTAGTCGTGCCCCTGCTTCCAGTCGTCGCGCGGCGCGTGGCTGTACTGCCAGTAGCGGTAGCCGTCGTCGGCGCGCGGCTCGATGCGGCCGCTGGCGCTCGCCAGGTGCAGCTTGCCGATCAGGCCGCAGTCGTACCCGGCGCCGGCGAGCGTCCGGGTGACCAGCTCCGGGGCTTCGGGGGGGAAGGACTCGTTGCCGTTTCCCGTCACGTGCACGGCGCTCGGGTAGTGCCCGGTAAGGAAGCTCGCCCGGCTCGGAGTGCAGATCGGGCTCTGGCAGTAGGCGCGGGTGAAGCTGACGCCGCTGTCCACGAGCCTGTCGATGTTCGAGGTCGAGACCACCGGGTTGCCCAGCGCGCCGATGGTGTCGTAGCGCTGCTGGTCGGTGCAGATCCAGAGGATGTTGGGGCGTTTCATCCTGTCGCTCGGGGCCGTTCAGTAGCGGTCGAAGCCGGGCCAAAACCGCAGGAATATAGGGCCGGCATCCCTGCCTGCAATCGCTTTTCCCGCGGGGCCGGAGGTCAGGTTTCGGGCCGGAAGCGTTCCCGCACCAGCTCTAGGGCGGCCTCGCGGGAGCGGATCCCGCCCTCGAGCTGGGCGTCCTCCACCGCGGCGAGAATCTCCTTGAACCTGGGGCCCGGGACGAACCCCATGGCGATCAGGTCGCGGCCGCTTATCAGGGGGGGCGGCTGGAGATCCTCCCTGCTTTCCTCTGCGAGCCGCTCGCTGCAGAACTCGTGCAGGTCGAGCATCCCGTGGCTGGCGAGGCAGTCGATGCGGTGCAGCTCGAGCAGCTCGGGGAAATACTCCTCCCGCAGGAAGCGCTTGAGCTTGCTCGGCCGCATCTCGCGGACGTTGCGGAAGCGCATGTGGTGGGCGGTGAGCTGGCTGATCCGCTCGACGTCGGCGTTGGCCATGCGCAGCCGCCGGCATATGTCGCCAGCCATTTCCGCGCCTACGGCCTCGTGCATGTTGAAGCGGATGCGGTCGGCTTCCGAATAGGTGGACGGCTTGCCTATGTCGTGCAGGAGCACCCCCCAGGCCAGGGTCCGGGTCGGGTCCTCGAGTTGCTCCAGCATCAGGCATACGTGGGTCCATACGTCCCCTTCCGGATGGAACTCCGGGGGCTGGGAGCCCCCTTCCATTTTCGCCACCTCCGGCAGGACCGCCTGCATCAGCCCGAGG
>JAPOZF010000415.1 GCA_026706165.1 Gemmatimonadota bacterium | reverse complement strand
ACTCGACCTTGCCGGAGCGCACCAGCTCGATGTCGAGAGCGGAGTTTCTTTCGACGTCGTCTGCGGTCCAGGGGATGAAGACCGAGGCGGCAACCGCTGCGAGTGCGATCGCCGCGGAGCGGCGGAAGGAGAGCATGGGGGGCGTAGCGGGCTCGAGGCCGTTCAGGAACAGGTTCGCGTGACGGTAGCGGAGGGGTCGGGACGTGTCAATCGAAATTAGGGGGATGCCGGAACCCTGCCGGCCCGCCCTGACGAGATACCGGCGATTGCCCAGTCTGCTCCCGAAAACGACTTTTCGATGGCGGTCCCGCTGTTCCGGGGGAATTCCGCCATACCAACCGCCGAAGAGAGCCGCACCCATGTTCGGTCTTGAAAACCGGCCCCCTCCGCGTCCGCCCAGGTACGAGGCCTGGCTGCTGGTCGGCCTTGCCGTCGCCATTGCCGCGGGGTTGACCGTACTCTTCTACTACGCAACCGATATCGCCGAACGGGTCACCCAGGGCCAGTAGGCCGGCGGGGCCGGGGAATGCGCGCGGCTCCCGGAGCAGCCATTTCACTCCGTTTCCGGAAACCTGCGCCACCCGTTTCCTGACAGGGGTGAATCATGCCGATGGGGTAATCGAGAACGGGATCTGCCGGGGCTTGCAACGGCTGCGGTCGCAAAAAACCAGGGCAGCACAGGGGGTTTACGACATGAAACGCACAATACTCAAAGCCAGCCTCTGCCGCGCTCTCCTCGCGGTCCCGGTGGCGGGGGCGACCCTCGCCATCGGGGTGGACGACCTGCTCGGGGCGCGCCGGCTCGAGGTCGAAAAGCCGGTGGAGAACCTCCGCTCGAGCCCCAACGGCGAGCAGATCGGGACCCTTGTCAAGGGGATCGAGGTCGAAGAGCTCGAACGGGAGGGGAAATGGGTTCGGATCAACGTCGAGGGCTGGATATGGGGGCCGTCGCTGCGGGGTTTCGAGCCGGGAGAGGAGGTGGTAGAGCGGCTTCGGGAACCGGACCGGAAGGAGGAGCAAAGCGCTCGCGAGCCATTGGTCCGCCGCCCGGCGCGGGCGACGCTCCACCGCCATACGGCCGCCGCGGAACGGGTCATCGACCCCGAGTTCGGGGACTTCTACGGCATCAGTCTCGACCGCGATCTCGGGGAGCTGGTTATCCGCTTCAAGGTGAGCGGCATCAGCCGGGAGGCGCTCGAAGTCCGTCAGATGCGGGTTCAGCGCGAGGTCGTCCGCGCCCTCGAGGGGGAGGATCTCCAGTTCAAGAGCGTGCGCATCGAAACCAACCGGCCCGACGGCAGCGGCGAGGTCGGGGTGGAGGTAGCGGTCACCAAGCGGGCCGATGTCGACTCCGGGGACGACGTCGCCCGGTGGAAGGGGCGCACCCGCATGTCGACCGACGGCGGCAAGACCTGGGAATAGGCTTCGAAGGACCCCGGATCCCGAAAGGGCGGCTCCCGGCCGCGGAGGTCCCGGCAGGGAGAGCCCGGACTTCAGGCCCCCAGCTGACCTGAACGATTCGGTTTTCCCCGGGGTTATATCGGGCGCCGATGTACATCTTCCTGTCGCAGCTGTTCACCCCCCTTCTCAGTCCCCTCGGCATCTCGACCGCCCTCTGGGTCGCCGCCTTCTGGTTCCTGCTGCGCCGGCGCAGGGGATGGGCGGGATCCTGCGCGGCCGCCGGTATCCTGCTCCTCCTGCTCTTCAGCACCCCGATGGTCGCCGGCCGGCTCCTCGGATCCCTGGAGAACGACTTCGAGCTCCTCGAGCCCGAAGCGCACCCCGAGGCCGAAGCCATCGTCGTTCTGGGTGGATTCACGGATCCGCCGGTCCCACCGCGGGTCTCCGTGCACGCGGAAGAGGGATTCGACCGCCTGCTGCACGGCATGCGGCTGCTGCGCGCCGGCAAGGCGCCGGTGATCCTCCTCAGCGGCGGCAGCATGGGCGGCCCCATGAGCGAAGCGGAGCAGATGAAACGGCTGGCGCTGGAGTACGGCGTGCCCGAGGAAACGGTGCTGCTCGAGACCGCCTCCCGCACCACCCGGGAGAACGCCGCCGCCTGCGCCGGGCTCCTGCGCGGCATGGGCGCCAACCGCATTCTCCTGGTGACCTCCGCGTCCCACATGCGCCGGGCTGCGGCAGCTTTCTCCCGCGAGGGACTGTCCGTGTTCCCGGCCCCGACCGATATCGCCGTGGTGCCCAAGGGGTGGTCGCTGTTCCGCCTGGTACCGGATGCCCGCTGGCTGCGCTACTCGACCCGGGCGTTCAAGGAGTACTTCGGTTATGCCGCGTACTGGGTGTGGAGGTGGGTCTGATCCGGAAGGTCAGCCGCCCTCGAGCCGCGGCTGCTCCCCGCGCGAGAAGGCCTGGGCGATTTCGTCGCAGCGCTCGTTGTCCGGGTCGCCGGCGTGGCCGCGGGTGTACGCCCACTTGACGCTGCTGCCGTTGAGCTCGTCGAGGGCCCTCCACAGGTCCTGGTTGAGCACCGGCTTCCGGGACGCGGTCTTCCACTGCTTCCTCTTCCAGCCGTGGATCCACCGGGTGATCCCCTTCAGCAGGTACTCGCTGTCGGTCACCATGGTGATCGGCTCGCCGCGTCCCGCGAACCTCAACCCCTCGATGGCCGCCCGCAGCTCCATGCGGTTGTTGGTGGTGTCCGGCTCTGCCCCGCCCAGCTCGCGGATGCGGCCGTCGGCGTACTTCAGGCGCGCCGCCCAGCCCCCCGGACCGGGGTTTCCCGAGCAGGCGCCGTCACTGTAGATCGTTATCGACATGGATCGCTTTCATCGGCGGCGCCTTTCAGGCGCCGGAAAAGGGGCTGTGGCAACAGGGAATCGCCATTCAAAACGGTTGCGTTCGTGCAAACGGGGTTAGAAAAGGTTGTTTTCATTCAAATGCAATTTCAACTTTTCCGGAACCTGTCCGATTTCCATTGCCGGCAATCGCAATGAAGAATGAGCTGTCCAACAGGGAAGCCCGGCGCATCGCCCTCGCCGCGCAGGGGTTCGCCGACCGGCCCCCGGCCGGACGCGTCGACAGCCGCCACTTCGACCGGCTGTTCGACCGGGTCGGGATCGTGCAGCTCGACTCGGTAAACGTCGCGGTGCGCACCCACTACATGCCGGCGTTCTCACGGCTCGGCCCGTACCCTCAGGACCGCTTCGACGGGTACGCGTACGGAAAGAGGAGGCTGTTCGAGGGCTGGGGCCACGAGGCGTCGCTGCTGCCGGTAGAGCAATTTCCGCTCCTGCGGCACCGCATGGAGGAGGTCCGGTCGCGGGCGATGCATTCCTTCGCGCGGGAGCGCGGCGACTACGTGGAGGCGATCTACCGCGAGGTCGCCGGACGGGGGCCGCTGGCCGTATCGGACCTCGAGGACCCGGGGCGCAACCGCAACCGGCCCTGGTGGGGGCGCAGCGACGGCAAGCTCGCCCTGGAGTGGCTTTTCGCGACCGGCCGGCTGGCGGCCATGAGGCGGGGGAACTTCGTGCGCGTCTACGACCTGGTCGAGCGGGTGATTCCGCCCCGCCTGCTGGCCGCGCCGTCCCCGCCGGAGCAGGACGCCCAGCGCGGGCTTCTGCGCCTTGCCGGCCGCGCCCTCGGCGTCGGCACCCTGGCCGACCTCGCCGACTACTACCGCATCCGCACGCCGCAGGCGCAGCCCCGGGTCCGGGAGCTGGTGGAGGAAGGGGAGCTTGCCGAGGTGCGGGTCGAAGGCTGGAGCCGGCCCGCCTACCTGCACCGCGACGCGCGGATTCCCCGGCAGGTGCGGGCCAGGGCCCTGCTCAGCCCGTTCGATTCGCTGATCTGGTTCCGGGACCGGACCGAGCGCCTGTTCGACTTCCGCTACCGCATCGAGATCTACGTCCCGGCGCCGCAGAGGCGCTACGGCTACTACGTTTTTCCGTTCCTGACAGGGGAGGTGCTGGCGGGTCGCGTCGACCTCAAGGCGGACCGGGCGAACCGCGTCCTCCTCGTCCGCGGCGCCTACCTGGAAACCGGGTGCGAAGCCGGGGAAGTCGCTGCCGGACTCGCGGTAGAACTGAAGTCCATGGCTGCCTGGTTGGGGCTTTCCGAAATGATCGTCGAGGGGCGCGGCAGCCTGGCGGGGCCGTTGCGCCGCGCTGTGGAATCGAATGGTTGACATACAGGGGGAACACAGCGGTCGCCAGGACGGTCCGGGACCCTGATTCGGCCCGCACCCTTCGAAAAGAGCGAATGCAGACCACCGAGCCGGCAGCCTGCGGCTGCGGTTCCCTGCCTGTCTTTCGAGGCGGGACTCACGCAGGAGACCCCGATGCACGGAGACTGTGCAGCCCTTAGGTGCAGCCCTTAGATTGTCAAACTCCCCAACACAGGAAACCAGCGTTGGAAGCGGGCGATAATGGCTGAAAAGAACAAGGTGTTCGACGTCGCCGTCATCGGCGGCGGGCCGGGCGGGTACACCGCGGCGATCCGGGCTTCCCAGCTCGGGCTGAAGGCCGCCCTGGTGGAAGCCGAGCCCGAGCTCGGGGGGGTGTGCCTCAACTGGGGCTGCATTCCGACAAAGGCCCTGCTCAAGCAGGCCGAGCTCTACCGGCTGATTCAGCGCGCCGGCGAGTTCGGGTTGACGGTCGGGGAGGTCGGCTACGACTGGGACCGGCTGATCGCGAGAAGCCGCGAGATCTCGGGAGGGCTGGCGAGGGGGGTGAGGTTCCTGATGAAGAAGAACCGGGTCGCCGTCTTCGGCGGCCGCGGCAGGCTCACCCCCGGCAGGAAGGTGGCGGTCGAATCCCCGGACGGTACCGAGACCCTGGAGGCGGCCAGCGTCATCCTGGCGACCGGCGGCAGCCCGCGCTCCATTCCCGGGGTGGAGATCGACGGGGAGAAGGTGATCTCGAGCCGGGAGGCCATGGTGCTGGAGAAACGCCCGGACCGGATCGCCATCATCGGGGCCGGGGCCATCGGCACCGAGTTCGCCTGGTTCTTCAACGCCTTCGGCACCGAGGTCCACCTGCTGGAGGCGGAGAGCCAGGTGCTCCCCCGCGAAGACGAAGAGGTGGCCGGTATCCTTGCGAAGAGCCTTTCGGGGGAGGGGATCGACCTGCGCACCGGGGTCTCGGTGACCGGGGTGGCCGAGGCCGGACAGGGAATGCGCGTCTCGTTCCGGGACGGGGGGGAGGAAGGGGAAGTCGACGCCGACGTCGTGCTGATGGCGGTCGGGGTGACCGGCAACATCGAGGGGCTGGGACTCGAGGCGAACGGCGTCAGGACCAGGCGCGGTCAGATCGCCGTCAACGGCCGCATGGAGACCAGCGTCAAGGGGATCTGCGCCGTCGGCGACGTCGTCGGGGCCCCGCAGCTCGCCCACGCGGCCTCGGCCGAAGCGGTCGCCGCGGTCGAGTTCATCGCCGGCAGGCAACGCCCCGAGATCGATCCGGAGAGCGTTCCCAGCTGCACCTATTGCCAGCCCCAGGTCGCCAGCGTCGGGCTGACCGAGGCGGAGGCAGGAGAGAGGGGGCTGAAGGTCAAGGTCGGCCGCTTTCCCTTCGGGGCCAGCGGCAAGGCGCGGGCCGCCGGAGAGACCGAGGGGATGGTGAAGCTGGTGTTCGACGAGGAGTACGGGGAGCTGGCAGGGGCTTCGATCATCGGCGCCGAGGCGACCGAGCTGATCGCCGAGGTGACCCTCGGGAAGAGGATCGAAGCGACCTGGGAGGAGTTCGCCACCGCGGTGCACGCCCACCCGACCCTTTCGGAAGCGGTGATGGAAGCGGCCGCCGAGGCGTTCGGAGAAGCGCTCAATATCTGAGGCGCAGCCTTGGACCATCTGCGGAACTATCTCGACGAGCTGCGGGGCGCGCTGGCATCCCTCGACCTCGGGGCGGTCGAGAGCTGCCGCCGGCAGATCGCCGAAGCCCGCGACCGGGGCAGCCGCATCTTCCTGTGCGGCAACGGCGGCAGCGCCGCCACGGCGAGCCACATGGCCAACGACCTCGGCAAGGGGGCCAGCCTCGGCCGCCCGCGCGAGAAGCGCTTCCAGGTAACCGCCCTGACCGACAACGTCTCCTGGATGACGGCGCTGGCCAACGACCTCGACTACGGCTCGATCTTCTCCGAGCAGCTGCGCAACCTCGGGGAAGCCGACGACCTGCTGATCGCGATCTCCGGCTCGGGGAACAGCCCCAACGTGCTCGACGCGGTCGCCGCGGCGCGGGAGCTGGGGATGCGGACCATCGGCTGGACGGGGTTCGGTGGAGGCAGGCTGGCCGGAGCGGCCGATCTCGCAGTCGTCGTCGACAGCCACCACATGGGCCGCGTCGAGGATCTCCACACCGTGCTCATGCACGTGATCTGCTACTACTTCATTGAGACGGAGCGGCCCGGGGAAGCGGAATGAGCGATCTCCGGTTTCCCACGTACGGCGCAATCGGCGTCAGGCCCCTGATAAACTGCCGCGGATTCTACACCATCATCAGCGGCTCGCTGCTGCTCCCCGAAGTGCGCGCGGCGATGGCGGCCGCTTCCCGGAGCTACGTCCACCTCGACGAGCTGGCCGAAGGGGTCGGCAGCCGTATCGCCGGGCTCATGCAGTGCGAGTGGGGACTGGCGGTCAACGGATGCGCCGCGGCGCTCGCGCAGGTGACGGCCGCGGCGGTGGCCGGCGGCGACCCGGAGAAGATCGCGCGCCTGCCGGACACCAAGGGCATGAAGAACGAGGTGATCGTGCAGCCGGGCAATCGCCACGTGTACGACCACGCGGTGCGCGCCGTCGGGGTGAAGATGGTCGAGGTGCGCACCCGGGAGGAGCTGGGGAACGCCGCCGGCGACCGCACCGCCATGCTGTTGATGAAGGGGGACGCCGAGGACCTCGGCGAGATCTCCGTGGCGGAGATGGCCGCCTTCGGGAAGGCCCGCGGCATCCCCTCCTTCGTCGACGCCGCGGCGGAGCGGCCCGACGTCCCCAACAGGTACCTCGCCGACGGGGTTGACGCCGTTGCCTACAGCGGCGGCAAGTGCCTGCGCGGCCCGCAGTCCTCGGGGCTGGTGCTCGGGCGCAAGGAGCTGCTGCAGGCCGCCTTCCTCAACGGGGCCCCCCACCACTCGATCGGGCGGCCGATGAAGGCGGGCAAGGAGGAGGTGATGGGGCTGCTGGCCGCGGTGGAACAGTGGGTGGCCCGCGACCACGAGGCGGAGTGGCGGGAGTGGGAGCGCCGTATGGCGACCGTGGCGGCCGCGGTCGAGGCTGTCGATACGGTGGCGACGAGCATCCGCCGGCCCGGGCGCTCCAACGTCGCCCCGATCCTCGAGATCACCTGGGACGCCGCGACGGTGGGAATTGCCCCGGCCGAAGTGGAGCGGGAGCTGTCCGCGGGCGACCCCAGAATTGAGTTGAGCGCCTCGGCGGAGGGGGTCGCGGTGGCCGCCCACCTGATGGAGGAGGGGGAGGACGAAATCGTCGCCCGGCGGCTGGGTGAGCTCCTCGGAGCCGGGTGAAAACGAGGTTGGCCTTGCCTGCCGGCGGGCCTCGCCCCCGACAAAGGCCGAATAAGCCCAGGCCCGTGCCTGACTACACCGGCATGGTGCGGCCGGTGTACTCCCATCCGGCCCTGGCCGTGTCCTCCGAGCGGCCGGCGATGACGCGGACCCCTTCGTCTATGGCCTGCCCGACCGTCTCGGGGGTGGCCGACTCGAGGAAACGGACGCCGTTGGCGTCGCAGGCCGCCCTGACCCTTTCGCGCGCCTCGATGACCCGCGGGTCGGTGTAGGGCCCTTCAGGCCGCCGAATGCGGTAGGACATGTGCAGGTCGCCCGGTCCCAGTTCCGCGAACCCGATCCCCGGAACCGAGAGCATCTGCTCGATGGTGTGCACGCCCCGCGCGGACTCGACCTTGATGCCGAGCAGCAGCTCCCCCTCGGGATTGAGGGGCCAGGGATCGGCGCGGCGGACGTACTCTTCGGCGTCGACC
>JAPOZF010000801.1 GCA_026706165.1 Gemmatimonadota bacterium | reverse complement strand
GGGGCATCCAGGCCATGACGGCGACGAAGTTCTGCGACATGGCGCGCACGACCGCGTAGCCGCTGAGGGCGAAGGTCAGCCCGCCGGTCAGCGCCCCTGCCCTGCCGGCGCCGATCAGGCGCAGGTAGGCGAAGGTCCCCGCCCCCCCGAGCCAGAGGTGAAAGACCACGTTGAAGCTGATGCCCACCCAGGTGGAAAGCAGCAGCGCGGTCAGCAGGTTGAACGGATACAGGACTCCCGCCTGGCCCTCGGCGAACAGGGGGAAGCCGCCATTGATTCCCGGGTGCCAGAGAGGCAGATCGAGCTGCCTGAGCGCCTCGGAACAGAAATGGCGGAAGGGGTAGTTCTGGACCATGACGTCCTGGACGAAGAACGCCCCCTGAAGGGTCGCCGCCTCCCGGAAATACAGGGCCACCGCGAGGGCGAGCAGCAGAATCGAGGCGGCGGATTTCGCCATCGGGTCTTCAGCGGCTGGAGCGGCGGAGGGGTTCGGGGGACACCGCTTTCACCGCAGCCAGGACCGTTCGTACAGGAACCCGGCGATGGTGTCGGCAGCCCGGGCGTGCCCGGCGGCGTTCCAGTGGCTGTCCCTGTGGAAGAGGGTTTCCGTGACCGCGGAGGCGAGGAACGCCGGCGACAGGTCGAGAAAGGGAATCCCGTGCCCGGCCGCGGCCCCGGCCAGCCGCCGGTTCGGTTTGTCCAGGGCGTACTCCTCCTCGAGCAGACCGAACCGGAAGATCTTGTTCTGCCAGTCCTCCGGCTCGATCTGGACGATCGCCGGGACGTACACCACAAGCAGCCTGGCGCCGGCGCCGCGAACCCGGGTGTCGAGCTCGAGCAGCAGCCGCGCGGTGGTTCTCCAGGCTTTCTCGAACCGCTCCGCGTGCGCGCCGGTACCGTACAGGCCGAGATAGAAATCCCGCCGCTGGGCTGCGGGAACCTCCTCCGAGAAGGCCTTTTGAAGGAGGGCGGCGAGGTGCCAGTGCTCGAACGCGTACCGCGAGACGCGCCGGTCGAGGGGAAGCTGCGCGTCGAAGTCCCAGTAGCGGGTGCGCCGCACCGGTACCCCGGTCAGCCTCAGGCTGTTCCCCGGACCGAGGACGAATCGCGGCTTGAACCCCCTCTCGATGCCGATTCCACGGTCGAGGGCATTGTTCCAGAGGTCGTTTCCGTAAAACAGCAGCAGGACGATGTCGGGGGCGTAGGCGCGCCGGTGGCGCTCGAACAGCAGCAGCTGCTGATCGGTCCCGTACCCGGCCACCCCGAAGTTGAACACCTCCCCCGGGACTCCTCCCGATGAGAGCCGCTCCTCGAGCTGTTCGCTGACCGCCTGCCCGATCTCGACCCCCCAGCCTTCGGCAAAAGAGTCCCCGAGGAGAACCAGGCGCTTCCCCCGCGCCTCAGAGGGGTCGGTCTCGCTGTCGCGGAGACCGCGCGAGTTGATCCGGTACTCGACGTCGAACTCGGGGCTCACCAGCCTCCCGAGGGCCCCGGGAACGTGGCGCCAGCCCAGCTCGCTGTCGAACTGCCAGGCACGCGGCCGGCGGTGCAGTTGCGGGACCGCCAGGGCGAGGATGGCCTCGGCGAGAAGCAGGCCGCAGAGCAGCCCGAAGAGGGAGAGCGCCCCGATTTTCACCCACCGTCGAACCGCGGATGAGTCTCCGCCGGTGGGGTGATTGTGCGCGGAATCCGGTGTGATCGCGGCCTCGACCGATGGCGTGAAGGTTGTCCGGAAGGGGTCGGAAACTAGGCGCTTCCCGCCCGGCCTGTCAACGTCTCCGCATTGCCGCAGACCATACCTATGTCTATATTGACGCTAAAGTTAGAGCGATTTCAGCGGCTGGGTTCCAACGCGTGTATTCCCCCCCTTCCCAATCTCGCCTTTACCCCCGGACTACCAACTTGCCGTGAGCAGGATCCTGGTTACGGGAGGAGCCGGATTCATCGGCTCCCACACGGTCGACCTGCTCGTCGAACGCGGCTACCAGGTGCGCGTCCTCGACTGCCTCCAGCCCCGGGTCCATCCCGGGGGCTGGCCCGAATACCTTCCTGAGAAGGTCGAGAAACTGCGCGGGGATGTCTGCGAAAGGGCCGATCTCGAGACGGCTCTCGAAGGGGTCGACGGGGTGTTCCACCTTGCCGCCTACCAGGACTACATGCCCGACTTCAGCACCTTCTACCGGGTCAACACGGTGAGCACGGCGCTGCTGTTCGAGATCATCGTCGCCAGGAAGCTGCCTGTCTCCAAGGTGGTGCTGGCATCGTCACAGGCGGTGTACGGCGAGGGAACCTATCACTGCGGCGAGCACGGCATCTTCTACCCGGGGGCGCGGACCGCGGAGGCCCTGGCTCGCGGCGACTGGGAGATCCACTGCTCCGAATGCGGGGCGCCCGCCACCCCGCGCCCGATCGCCGAAGCGGTGGTCAATCCGCATACGGCCTACGGGATCTCGAAGTACGCCCTCGAGATGACCGCCCTGAGCCTCGGCCGCAAGTACGGAATCCCGGTCGCAAACATGCGCTACTCCATCGTCCAGGGACCGCGCAACTCCTTCTTCAACGCCTATTCCGGCATCGCCCGCATCTTCACCCTGAGGCTGCTCAACGACCAGCCCCCCATCTGTTACGAGGACGGCAGGCAGCTGCGCGACTACGTGTACGTCGGCGACGTCGCCCGGGCAAACCTGCTCGCCTACGAGGACGGACGCGCCGACTTCCAGTCCTTCAACGTCGCCGGGCAGCGCGCCCACACCGTGGCGGAAGTGGCGGAGCTGCTGAGGAACATCTGCGGCAAGCAGATCGAACCGGTGGTGTCTGGGGAATACCGCTTCGGCGACACCCGCCACACCGCCTCGTCGGCGGCCAGGCTCTCCAGCCTGGGGTGGCGCGCCGGGAAATCTCTCGAGGAGATCCTCTCGGCGTACGTCGACTGGGTGCGGGGGCGCGCGACCGGAAGCGCCGACTACTACGCCGGCAGCTCGGAGGAAATGCGCCGTCGGGGAATCTTGCGCACGTCCCGCGGCTGACTTCTATTCGATTCGACCTGCACCCTCCATCGCCGGGCCGCCAGCTGGCGACGACCGGCACCGCCCTCGGATCTCGGGATTGATCACCACCAGGGCCCCCTTCCGCATCCCGCTGGGAGGAGGCGGCACCGACCTGCCTTCCTATTACCGCGAGCACGGCGGCTTCGTGCTCAGCGTCGGAATCGACAAGTACGTCTACATCCAGCTCAACAAGCTGCAGGTGGAGGGGTTCATCCGCGTCAAGTACTCGCGCACTGAAAGGGTCGACCGCCCCTCCGAAATCGAACATCCCCTGCTGCGCGAGTCGCTGCTCCACACCGGCGCGGGGGGCGGCATCGAGATCAGCGCCATGGCCGATCTGCCGGGCCGCACCGGCATGGGATCCTCCGGGGCCTTCACCGTGGCCCTGCTCGCGGCGCTCTACGAGCACAAGCTCGAGCGCGTGCCGCGCCAGGAGCTGGCCGAACATGCCCATCACGTCGAGGCGGTGCGCGCCGGGCAGCCGGCCGGCAAGCAGGACCACTATCTCGCCGCTTTCGGAGGAGTTACCCTTCTCGATATCGATACCGAAGGCAATGTCGCCGTCTCGGCCCTCGAGCTCGATCTGCACACGCGGGAGGAGCTGCGCAACAGCATGCTTCTCTTCTACACCGGCATAGAGCGCGAGAGTTTCGACCTGCTCAAGCAGCAGGAGACCGACACCCGCAGGGGGAACGCACAGGTCGTCGACAGCCTTCACGAGGTCAAGCGGATCGGCCTCGAGGTCCGGCGGGCCCTCGAGAGCGGCGAGCTCGACCGCTTCGGGGACCTCCTCCACAGCCACTGGGAGACGAAGAAGCTGCGTTCCGGCAACATGTCGAGCGGCGTCATCGACAGCTGGTACGATTCGGGGCGGCGCGCCGGAGCCCTGGGGGGAAAGCTGCTGGGAGCCGGCGGCGGCGGTTTCCTGATGTTCTACTGCCCGGCCGATCACCGGGCGGAGCTGCGCCGGAAGATGGCGGGCGAAGGGCTCAGGGAAATGCGCTTCCAGTTCGACAGGGACGGCGCCAAGGTTCTGATGAACGCCTGAGAACGGCGTCGGGAAAAGCGGAAAATGGACAATCACGGCTACATCGAGAACTACCTCGGGACGATGGCCTCGGTAATCGACGACCTGCCGCGGCAGGAGATCTCCGCGGCGATCGACCTTCTTTTGGAGGCCTGGCAGAATTCGGCGACGGTGTACATCGCCGGCAACGGGGGGTCCTCCTCGACCGCCTCGCACTTCGCCTGCGACCTCGCCAAGTGGACGGCGTCGGCGGGGAAGAAGCGGTTCCGGGTGATGGCGCTGACCGACAACATGCCGATCTACAGCGCCCTGATGAACGACGAGGGCCCGGCCTCGGTGTACGCCGAGCAGCTCGCGCCGTTCGTCTCCCCGGGGGACGTGCTCATCCTCATCAGCGTTCACGGCGGCTCCGGGGAAGGGAACGCCGGCGCCTGGTCGCAGAACCTGCTGCGCGCCCTGGGGCTGGCCAGGGAACGCGGGGCCCGCACCATAGGCCTCAGCGGCTTCGACGGCGGCGCCCTGAAACAGATGTCCGACGTCTGCATCGTCGTCCCCGTCGACTCGACGCCGCAGGTCGAATCCTTCCACCTGGCCATCGAGCACCTCATCTGCGACCGCTTGCGAGAGCGCATCTCGGAAGCCTGACGGAAGCCTGAAGGAAGCCATTCATGGAACTTTTCATCGATACCGCCGACATCGAAGAGGCCCGCCGGGCGGCCGCCCTCGGGGTGATCTCGGGGGTTACCACCAACCCCAAGCTCGCCGCCGCGGCCGAGCCGGGCAGCTTCGAGGCCCGGGTCCGCGAGATCCTCGCCTGCTGCCCGGGGCCGGTAAGCGTCGAGGTGGTGGCCGAGGAGGTCGGGGAGATGCTGGCCGAAGCGGCCGAGTACGCCTCCTGGGATGCGCGCATCGTCGTCAAGATCCCGATGTCCCTGGAGGGAGTCGAGGTCATCCACGAGCTCGAACGGGAGCGGGACATCCGCGTCAACGTCACCTGCATGATGAACTCGAGCCAGGCGCTGATGGCGATGATGGCCGGGGCGACCTACGTGAGTCTCTTCGTGGGCCGCATCAACGACCTCGGGACCGATTCCGGCCACGCCATCGGCGAGACCGCCGAATTCATCGAACGGGGCGGATTCAAGGCCCGCATCATCGCCGGAAGCATGCGCCAGGTCGGTGATATTCCCCGCGCCTTCCTCGCCGGGGCCCACATAGTCACCACTCCGTTCAAGTTCCTGCCGGAAATGGTCCACCACCCCCGTACGGTCGAGACGATCCGGGAGTTCAAGGAGGCATGGGACCAGGCCCGAAGCAAAGGCGGCCTGTCCTGACCTCTGCCGGGCAAACCCCGGCGCGGTTTCCATGAGCACCCTGACAATCGGCGATATCTCCGTCACCCATATCGACGGCGGACGCTTCCGCCTCGACGGGGGCGCCATGTTCGGGGTCGTGCCCCGGCCCGTCTGGGAGCCCCTCTGCCCCACCGACGACCGCAACCGGATCCCGATGGCCTGCAACTGCCTGCTGCTGCGCAGCGCCGGGGAGTACCTGCTGGTGGAAACCGGGTGCGGAGACCGCTTCAGCGAAAAGGAGCGGGACATCTTCGCCGTCCGCCCGGGCCCCGGCCTCCTCGGCAACCTGAAGGCCGCAGGGGTGGAGAGCGACGAAATATCTCATGTCGTCCTGACCCACCTGCATTTCGACCACGCCGCGGGCAGCCTTGCCCCGGAAGAGGACGGCTCCATGCGCCCGGCGTTCGCGAATGCCGTGTACTGGGTCCAGAGAAGGGAATTCGAGGACGCCGTGGCGGGCCGCAGCATCATGCGCACCAGCTACGCCGCCGCCGACCTGCAGCAGCTCGCCGACAGCGGCCGGCTGCGCTTCCTCGACGGCAACTCCGACATCACCGCGGGCGTCCGCACCTGCCTCACCGGGGGGCACACCGCGGCGCACCAGGCGGTCATCGTCGAAAACGCGGGCCGGACCCTGCTCTACCCCGGGGACCTGATCCCGACGCGCCACCACCTGTCCCCCTACTGGATCATGGCCTACGACATGTACCCCCACGACACCCTGCGCGAGAAGAAGCGCTGGATCGATGCCGCCTGCTCCGGGGGCTGGATCGTCGCCTGGGATCACGATCCCGAATCTCCCTGGAGTACCCTGAAACGGGATGGAAAGCGGGTAGTCCCGGAGGCCGCTTCCTGAGGGATGCGGGCGCATTGTGCCTGGCTTGTGCATGCCCTATACTTCCGCGCCACAGGCGACCGCAGTTCGCCGCCAATGCCATGTCTTTCGAAGTCATCGACCTGTCGGACAAGCACCGCCATCTGCTCAACAAGCTCAGCGAGCTGATTCCCGACCTCAACCCGGACGCGCCCGAATCCCTGCAGCGGATCTTCGGCCTCGGGTTGATCGCCCTGACCATGCAGATCACCAGCAAGGCGCGCGCACAGGACAAGGAAGACCTCGTCGAGGAGCTCGGCGAGCTCGCCAAGGAGATGGTCCAGGCCGAGCAATGGTAACCCCTTCCGGAGGCGAGACGGCCGCCGCCTGAGCCAGCACCGGCGCCCCCGCGAAAGCAGCTTCCCCGCTTCAACCGAGACAAGCGCTTAACTCCCTCGCTTCGTTCCACCCAGCGCCTCACCGGAAACCTCCCCGATGAAACTGCCGAAATGCTCGACCGAGCTGTTCCGCCTCGACGGCAGGACCGCTCTCGTCACCGGAGGCAGCAAGGGCCTCGGAGAGGTGATGGCCGCCGCCCTGTCCGGGGCTGGTGCCCAAGTCGCCGTCACCAGCCGCAACCTCGAGGAGCTGCAAACAGCCGCCCAGGCGATCGAAGCCCACACCGGCAACCCGGTGCTCGCCATCGAGGCGGACGCCCGCGACCGCGCCAAGGTCGACGCCTCGGTCGCGGCGGTGTGCGATCGTTTCGGAACCATCGACATCCTCGTCAACAACGCCGGCATCAACATACGCGCCCCGATCCTCGAGCTCGGCGACGAGCAGTGGCAGACCGTGCTCGACATCAACCTCAGCGGCCCCTTTTACTACTGCAGGGCCGCCGGAGCGGTGATGGTCGAACGCGGGTTCGGGCGCGTCATCAACCTCGGCTCCACCCTCTCCTCCATTTCGATAGCGGGCC
Source organism: Gemmatimonadota bacterium (assembly GCA_026706165.1). The sequence goes on along the minus strand of JAPOZF010000801.1, from coordinate 724 downwards.
GCACCCCGTACGCTTCCAGCAAGGGGGGGATCGTGCAGCTGACGCGCACCCTGGCGCTGGAATGGGCCCTTTCGGGGGTCACCGTCAACGCCATCTGTCCGGGGCCGTTTTCGACGCCGATAAACGATATCCTGCTCGAGGACGCGGAAGCCGCCCGCCAGATGAAGTCGAAGGTTCCGATGGAACGCTGGGGCGACCCGGAAGAGCTGGCCACCGCGGTGCTGTACTTCGCCTCCCCCGCTTCCAGTTTCACCACAGGTTCGACCCTGCTGGTCGACGGCGGATACGTCAGCTGGTAAACGGAACCCATGCCCACGGCGGAACCGATAGCGGAGAACCTGGCGTCCCCCCAGGGCCTGGCGTTCGACGCCGACGATCAGCTTTTCGTCGCCGAGTCGGGTGCCGGCCGCGTTTCGAGGATATCGGAAGGGGGCAGGCTGATCCCCTTCGCCGAAACGGGCGGGCGTCCGATGGGAATCGCCTTCGACGACTCGGGGGACCTCTTCGTGGCCGAGAGCGGCAGGCATCACCTGCTGCTGGTCTCCCCCGACGAGGCGGTGGAGGTGTACGCCAGCCAGTGCCACGGCCGCCGCTTCTCAGGGCCCCGGGACCTCTGCTTCACCCATGAAGGCGGGGTGCTTTTCTGCGACACCGGCCCCGGCCCCGACCGGGGGTCGCTTTTCCACTGCGACCTAAACGGCGAGGTAGAACAGCTGGCGGGAGG
>JAPOZF010000474.1 GCA_026706165.1 Gemmatimonadota bacterium | reverse complement strand
TTTCGAGCGGCCGATCGGCACACCCCGGATCGCCGAGGCCGCCCGCGGAAAAAAGAGCGCGGCCATCGTCGTCGACGATCTCAGCCGGCCGACCCCCGCCGGCGAGCTGATCCCCTCGATCCTGCGGGAACTGTCCGAAGCCGGCGTTCCCGCCGGCGAGATCCGCTTCGTCATTGGTTGCGGTTCGCACCGGCCCCTGACCAGGGAAGAAATGGCCCTGAAGGTCGGGGCCGGCATCGTCCGCGACTTTCCCGTCACCTGCCACAACTTCATGAGCGGAAAGCTGCGGGGCATGGGCAACCTCGAAGACGGGACTCCCGTCTTCATCGATCCCGTCGTCGCCGCTGCCGACTTCAAGATCTGTCTCGGCGGCCTCTATCCGCACGGTGCCATGGGATTCGGCGGCGGTTCCAAGCTGATTCTCCCCGGGGTCTCGGGGTTCGCGACGATGTTCTGCTTCCACACCTTCTACTCGGGCCGCGGCCATGGCGACCTCGAGAAACAGGTGGATGAGCGCGACGCGAGAGACGCCTCCGAAGAGGTGGCCCGGCTCGTCGGGCTCGACGTCATCGTCAACGCCGTGCTCAATCACAGGCGCGAAGTGGCCGGACTGTTCGTCGGCGATCTGGTCGCCGCTCACCGCAAGGCAGCCGCGTTCGCCAGGAAAACGTACGCAACCGCCATTCCCGGGCAGGTGCGCCGTGAGACCGATCTTCTCGTAGTCAACTGCTACCCTCTCGACTCCGATCCGATTCAGACCGGCAAGGCATTCTGGCCGCGGCGGTATTTCGACCGTGCCTACACGGTCGCCATCAACCCGGCCTGCGACGGAATCTCCTACCACGGCCTGTACGACCGTATGAACTACGAGCGCTTCCTGGAAAGGGAAAGATCCCGGCCCGCCGCCGAGTTCCCGCCTCCCAGAATCGGCAAACCGGACCAGGCACTGGTCTGGTCGGAGCATTTTCCCGCCGCGGACTTCCACGAAAGACACTCCCGGGAAATACTCTTCCGCGATTGGGAAGACCTCATGTCCCAGCTGGCCGCCAGGCTGCCCGGCAACGCGCGCGTCGCCCTGTTCCCGTTCGCCAGCATCCAGCTCCTCGCCGACTGACCGCAATCACAGATCCCCGGAGCCCCGGGCCCGGGCTTTCGGTTTTCCTGTCGGAGGCCGGCTCGAGGCCCTTGCGGGGAACAGACACACGGCCGCTGCCATCCGATTAAGCCATCGGCCCGACCCGGTATCGTGGATCTGGGGGAGCTGTTGGGCCCCTTACCCCTGGTCAAGACAACCGAACCATCCCTGGGACTCCCAGCGCACGTCTACTTCCGGTCTCCCGCGCCGTAGCCCCCGTCGAAGAAAGTCTTCAGGCCGGGGTGCTCCTGGATGTAGCTCTTGAGCTCGAGGACGATGTTCTCCTGCAGCTGGATGCTGAGCCCGCCGTCTACCGGAAGCACCACCCCGGTGATGAAAGCCGCCTCCTCCGAACAGAGAAAGGAAACCGCGTTGCCGACGTCCTCCGGCACCCCGGTGCGCCGCACCGGGTACTGCAGCTCGTGCAGCCGGAATCCGTCTTCGTTCGCCACCTCCGACCACAGCTTCTCCAGCCCTTCGGTCACCATATGCCCCGGAGCGATGGCGTTGACGGTGATTCCGAGAGGCCCGAAGTCGATCGCCATCTGGCGCGTTAAACCTATGACGGCGGCCTTCCCCGATTCGTACACCATGGTCCCGGCCGCCTGCAGCAGTCCGTGCACCGAAGAGATGTTGACGATTCGCCCGACCTCCATGGGCGGCGGTGATCCGTGGCGCAGGCCGCGGCCCTCCCACGGCCCCGGGTCGAACCCGGGGGGCGGCCCCGACTCCGTCATCGCCGGCACCCCGTACTTGGCGCCGAGGAAATGGGCCATAACCAGCAGGTCCATTCCCTTGCGCCAGGATTCGACGTCCACCTCGAGGGCGCTGCCGTCGGAAAACCCGATCACCCCGTAGGCGTTCTGAACGAGTATGTCGAGGCGTCCGTACTCGTCGACGGCGCGCTCCACCATTCCCCGGGCAACTTCTTCCTGCGACACGTCGCCGCGCATCGAGGACGCCGTGCCTCCGGCTTCCCTGATGCGCCCGGCGCTGGCATCCGCCCCGGCCTCGTCGATGTCGACGATGAGGACCTGCGAGCCGTCGGCAGCCAGCTTGCGGGCGATGCCCGCCCCGATCCCGGTGGCCCCACCGGTAACGATCGCCGCCTTGCCCTGGTGTTTCACCTGGTTCATGTCCTTCCCTCCTTTTCCGACGAAACTGTCCGTCCCCCCATGCAGCGGTCAAGCAATCGTGGCGACGGTCCCTCGGTTTGGTTAGGCTGATGTCCCGTCGGGTTCCTCCGGCCTGCAACCTCGCTTCGGAGCTGGCCGGATAGCCGGGCTTCACTCCATCACCCGTCGTCCGCACCAACCGTTTGCACGCTTCCAGCAGTTTAGTACCGGTTCTGGCTGCATCGACCGCCTGCATCCTGGGAGGTACGATGGCGGTCGCCATGCGCTACCTGGTTGCCTCCATCGACCCGGTCACCCTGGCCCTGATCCGCACCGGCGCAGGCGTCCTCTGCCTGTTGCTTCCAGCGCTTCTTGCCCCGGGTCCCCGTTTCGAACGGCGCGACCTGCTGCCGATCGCCCTGCTCGGGGTAATGTTCTTCGCCCTGTTCGGACCCGGGTTCGCCATCGCCCTGAAGCACACCACGGCAACCCGGGCGGCCACCGAGTTGGCCCTTGCCCCGGTCGCCACCCTGCTGACGGCAGCGGCGCTCGGCCGCGAGCCGCTTACGCGCAACAAGCTGCTCGGGGCCCTTCTCTCCTTTGCCGGGGTCGCCGTCGTCGTGAGTGTGTCCACTTCTGCGGACGCGGAACAGGGCACCGTGCGGGGGGACGCCATCGTCCTCGGGCTGGTCTGCCTGATCGCCCTTTTCAACACCTTGAGCCGTCCCTTCCTGCAGCGCTACCCACCTGTTCGGGTAACGGCCTGCTTCATGGCTTGCGGATGGCTCGCCATGCTCTCGGTATCGCTGGCGGCGGACTGGATCGAGCCGGTCCCGGAGCTTTCCTCCCTGCAATGGCTCGTTCTCGTCTACCTGTGCATCGTCGTCAGTGCGGTCCCATCCTTCCTCTACCACTGGGCCCTGGGCCGCGCCGAGGCTGGACAGATAACCGTGACTCTGGGATTGAACCCCGTTTCCGCAATGTTTTTCGGTGTGCTGCTGCTGTCGGAGCCTCTCGCCTGGCAGTTTCCGGCCGGACTCGTTCTGGTCCTTGCGGGGGTTTATCTTTCGGCGCGACCGCTGGCGTACAAGATCACCTGACCTTAGCGACCGTGCCCGCAAGACCGAATCTCCTGTTCATCGTCGCCGACCAGCTGCGCCACGACTTCCTCGGCTGCTACGGCGCCCCCTTCATCGCTACCCCGAACATCGACCGCATCGCGCGGGAAGGGGTGCTCTACGAACAGGCGTACAGCCCCCATCCGGTCTGCGTGTCGGCCCGGGTCGCCCTGCTGACCGGCCTGGACGCCGTCAAGACGGGGGTTACCAACAACGGCCAGTTCCTGCGCCCGGATCACGCCGAAGCAGGTCTGCCCACCTGGCCCCTGATGCTGTCGGCTGCCGGGTACTTCACCAGCGCCATCGGCAAGATGCATTTCTATCCCTGGGACGAGGCGTTCGGCTTCGACCACCGCGTCATCTGCGAAGACAAGCGCTGGCTCCTGATTCAGGACGACTACTTCCACTTCCTCGCCCGCCGCGGCCACCGCAAGTACCACGGCAACGAGCACGAGGGATATTACGAGAACCGCGGAGCGATCGTCAGCCTGCTCCCCTGGGAGTGCTACTGGGACCGCTTCGTCGGCCGCGAGGCCGCCGCTTTTCTGCGCACCTGCGGCAGCCGGCCGTTCGCCGCGATGGTGAGCTTTCCGGGGCCTCACTGCCCGTACGACCCTACCCCGGAATACCTCGCGCAATTCGACGAGGCGGACATGCCTGCCGCGGTTCCGGAAGTGGATGGGGATCACCCCGAACTCCGCCGCCTCAACGTCGAGGGCAACAAGCTTCCCTGGAACGGCGTCGACTACCGCGAGTTCACCGAGGCCCACAAGGGCAGGATTCGCGCCCATTACGCGGCGATGGTGAAGCAGATCGACGACCAGGTCGGTGAGATTCTGGCGGTCCTGGAAGAAAACGGGACCCTCGACGACACGCTGATCCTGTTCACCTCCGATCACGGGGACAGCCTCGGCGACCACAACCTCATCGGAAAGGGGACCTTCTTCGAGAGCAGCTGCCACATTCCGCTCGTCGTCAGGCCGCCTCGAAGCAGCGGCGGGGACTCCCGTCTTCCGCCTGCGAGCCGCTGCAGCGACCTGGTGTCGCTGACCGACGTCACCGCCACCCTGCTCGCTTTCGCCGGCGTCGATCCGCCGGGATTCATGGACTCGCTGCCGCTTCCCGGTCTCGGCCTCCCGACGCGGCGACGCGACGTTCTGATCGGCATGCTCGGGGGCGCCTGGATGGCGTACGACGGCCGCACCAGGCTGGCCAAGTACTCGACAGGCGAGTCGCTGATGTTCGATCTCGCCGAAGACCCGGGGGAGCAGCGCGACCTGCTGCAGCGCGGGGAAGGGGGGGAACTGTTCCGCGAGCTCGACGCCGCAATAACCTCGCAGGTCATGCGCTCGATAGAGTTCGGCCACCTCGACAAGCAGGTGTACGTCTCCGACATGTCCGCCGATCCCCGGTTCGGCGCCCCGGGCTGGCGGCGGCGGTTTCCGAAACCGCTGGGAGAGGAGATGCGCAAGGCCGGCTACGCAGGCTGAACGCGCTGCCGGCACCTCCCGCCCGGGGGGAATCGACGCGCCTCATGGAAACCCATGGACCTCTCCCTCGACAGGAACCACGACGAACTGCGCCGCCGGGCGAGGGAGTTCTGCGACCGGGAGATAACCCCCCACATCCGGGCCTGGGACCGTGCCGGAAACTTCCCGGAGGGCATGGTCGCAAAGCTGGCAGCAGAGGGATTCCTCGGACTGTGCATCCCCGGGTCCGAGGGGGGCCGGGGGGAGGATTTCTTCGCTCTCGGGCTGTTGTGCGAGGAGCTTGAGCGCGCCGACACCGCCTTCCGGGTACTGCTCTCCGTTCACCTCGGCCTCAACTCGCTGGCGCTGCTGCAATGGGGCGGCGAAGAGCAGAAGCGGCGCTATCTGCGGCCGCAGGCGCGCGGGGAGAAGCTCGCAGCCTTCGGGCTGACCGAGCCGGAAGCCGGCAGCGACGTAGCGGCTCTCAGGTGCAGCGCCAGACGCGAGGGGGATGCCTACATCCTCAACGGGGACAAGAGTTGGATCGGCTTTGCCGGCGCCGCCGATCACTTTCTGATATTCGCCAGGACCGGTCCGGGCCCGGGCAGCAGCGGACTGTCCGCCTTCATCCTGGAACGCGGCAACCCGGGACTGCGGACGTCAAGCATCGGGCACAAGCTCGGCGGACGCGCCGGCACCACCGGCGGCATTTCCCTGCGCGACGCAGCGGTCCCGGTGAAGAACCGCCTTGGCGACGAGGGAGACGGCTTCAGGATCGCGATGAGCGCCCTCGACAACGGGCGCTTCACGGTGGCGGCCGGAGCTGTCGGGTTGATCGAGGCCTGCCTCGAGGCGGGCGCGAGCTTCGCCCGCGAACGGCAGGCGTTCGGCAGGCCGATCGGCAGGCAGCAGCTCGTGCAGCAGAAAATCGCCGAGATGGCCGCCGGCAGGGACATCGGCCGCCTGCTCTGGAACAAGGTCGCCTGGTTGAAAAACCGGGGCCGGCGCTGCACGCGGGAGGTCTCGCTGGCCAAGTGGATCAACTGCCGCAACGCCTTCGCCGCGGCGGACGCTGCGGTGCAGATTCACGGGGCGCGCGGGTACAGCGACGAGTACCCGGTGGAGCGCTACCTGCGCAACGCCCGCGGGGCCCGCATCTACGAGGGGACCGAAGAGATTCACCAGGTCCTGCAGGCCGAGTACGCACTCGGCTACCGGGAGGACAAGCCCCTGAAACGGGAGCCGCCCGGGTTCGGCGGAGACGGCTGACGACCCGGGGTTTCACGCCATGTACGAAAGAGACCTGCAGCGACGGCCCGCCAACTACGTGCCCCTGACGCCCCTGAGCTTCCTGGCGCGGGCGGCCCGGGTATACCCCGCCAGGAATGCCGTCATCTACGGCGGGCTGGGGCGCGACTACGGCACCCTGTACGGCCGCTGCCGCCAGCTGGCGTCGGCGCTGCGCGAAGCCGGCGTCGGCATTGGCGACACGGTCTCGGTGCTCGCGCCGAACGTTCCGGCCATGGTGGAAGCCCACTTTGCCGTGCCTATGAGCGGGGCGGTCCTCAACACGATCAACACCCGCCTCGACGCCGCCGTCGTCGCCTTCATCCTCTCCCACGGGGAAGCCAGGGTGCTGCTCGTCGACAGCGGGCTGGCCGGCCTCGCCGCCGAGGCGCTCTCCCGATTGAAGGGGAAAGCGCCGCTGGTCGTCGCCATCGATGACGAGTTCGCTGACGGGGAGGGCGGGAGCGGCGCCGTCGGCGAGGTCGAATACGAAGAGTTCCGCGCCCGGGGCGCCCCCGACTTCGCATGGGAACCGCCCGAAGACGAATGGCAGGCGATCTCCCTCAACTACACCTCCGGCACCACCGGCAACCCCAAGGGGGTGGTCTACCACCACCGCGGCGCCTACCTGAACGCGCTCGGCAACGTCATGGCCCTGCAGTTGAGCCCGCGCACCGTATACCTGTGGACGCTGCCGATGTTCCACTGCAACGGATGGTGCCACCCGTGGGCGCTGGCCGCCGCGGGTGCCACCCAGGTCTGCCTGCGCAGGACCGAACCGGCGGCGATCTTTGCCGCAATAGCCCGTCATGGAGTAACCCAGTTGTGCGCAGCTCCGGTGGTGCTCAACATGCTCATCCACGCCCCGGACGAGGTGAAACGGCGTTTCGACCACGAGGTGCAGGTCGCCTCCGGGGGAGCCTCTCCCCCGAGCGCGGTCATCGCCGGCATGGCGGAGATGGGGTTCCGGGTGCACCACCTGTACGGACTGACCGAGACCTACGGCCCGGCGACGCTGTGCGCCTGGCAGCAGGACTGGGACGGTCTCGACGAAAATTCCCAGGCCGAACGGATCGCCCGTCAGGGGGTGGCGATGCCGACGCTCGAGGAGGTGCGCGTATGCGATCCGGAAAGCCTGGAGGAGGTCCCCGCGGACGCGGCGACCATCGGGGAGATCATGGTGCGCGGAAACACCGTGATGAAGGGTTATCTCAAGAACGGGGAGGCTTCGCGCGCCGCCTTCGCCGAGGGGTGGTTCCGCAGCGGCGACCTCGGAGTCGTCCACGAGGACGGATATGTCGAGGTGAAGGACCGCTCCAAGGACATCATCATCTCGGGCGGGGAGAACATCTCGACCCTCGAGGTGGAAGAGGTCCTTTACCGCCACCCCGCGGTGATGGAAGCCGCGGTGGTCGCCCGGCCCGACGACAAGTGGGGCGAGACCCCCTGCGCCTTCGTCGCCCTTGCCCCCTCAGCGGAACCGGTCACCGCCGACGAGCTCATCGGATACTGCCGCGACAACCTCGCTCATTTCAAGGCGCCCAGGACGGTGGTTTTCGGCGAGCTTCCAAAGACATCGACCGGAAAGATCCGGAAATACCTGCTGCGCGAGCGGGCCGCGGCGCTGTAACCTCCCGAAGCCCTTCGAGCCTGCCGCCGCGGTTGGGCTTCCCCGAACTGCAGCAACCCCCGGGAAAGGAGCGCTCAGGCAGCCAGCTCGGCGAGCACTTCCTCCATCGACCACAGGCGCTCGGCATCTTCGATCAGGGCGTCGATGATGAACGGGTGCGCCTTCACGGTGTGGCTGTCGATGAACTCGAAGCCCGGGGACCAGTTACCCCTGGTATCCCTGGTAAACAGGCTGCTG
>JAPOZF010000182.1 GCA_026706165.1 Gemmatimonadota bacterium | reverse complement strand
CCTCCGCTTCGACCGCCTCTTCCCCAAGACCTTCATTCGTACGCCACCCAACCACGGCAACTGCCCCGACCGCAGCGTGTACATCATGCGCGGCCTGCTGCGCACCGGACCGGCCGAGCTGTCCCTCTACATGACCGAGCACTGGCGCCTGCCCACCTCCTGCATCCGCCGCCTGACCCTGCGCCTCGACGGCTTCGCCTCGGTGCAGGCGCCCTACCGCGGCGGCCAGCTCGTCTACAGGCCGCCAATCTGCATCGGCGATCAGCTGCGGCTGAACATGTAGACGTCGGCGGCCGGCAGCATCCGCGTCGAGGTCCGGGACGAAAACGGCAGGCCATTCCCGGGGCTGTCGCTGGGCGACTCGCCCGAGCTGTTTCAGGACCGGACGGACCTGGCGGTGGAGTGGAAGTCGGGGGCCGGGGTGGGTCCCCTGGCCGGGAGGCCGGTGCGCCTGCGGTTCGTCATGTGCGACGCCGACCTGTACGCGCTGCGTTTCTGCCGCAGGGACGACGAGTGATTCGCCGCTGAGTATGGAATATCAAGCAGGGTCGCGGTGCCTGGCCCGGGTCCCTCCGGTGCCCCCAGGCCACGAAGCCGGGCTCCGCAACCGGGGGGTTCCCCGCACCCCCGGCCTCGCGCTCACATGTAGGTGATGACGTTCCCCGTGCCGCCGGCGATGGCGTCGATGACCGCCCAGAACCCGGCCACGGTCACCTCTCCGAGGATCATGCCGAGGAAGACGGGCTTGAGGAACCGGTAGACCCGCAGCCCGCCGTAGCCGAGGATGACGGCCTTCAGCGCCCAGGCGAGGAAGGCGGGGAACCAGATCTCGCTGGTGAGCCAGCCGACGGCGACGGTGAACCCCAGGGGGTGCAGGGGCCACCAGGACCAGCGCTTCTGCGCCAGCAGCAGGAACCCTTCCACGGCCCCGCCGATGCCGGTGAACACCCAGCCGCGCAGGTCGGGGACGGTCGGGTTGTGCATCCACGACAGCAGGTAGTGCCAGCTGTACGCGAACCCGGGATAGGTGCCGAGGTTGTTGCCGCCGTAGGTGTAGCCGATCCGCAGGTTCATCCAGGTGGCCGCGGCGAGGCTGCACAGGAGCGCCAGCAGCATCGCCCACAGCAGCCGCCGCTTCGACCCGGGGACGCTCTCGGCCAGCTTCAGGGCGTTGGCGCAGGCGAGCATCGGGGACATCCGCATCTCCCCCTGCCAGGCCATGGTGAACCCCAGCGCCACCAATCCCTTTGCCCCGAGTATCGAGGTGCCCATTCCGGAGATGACGAAGTACGGGGCGATCAGGGGCGGGCGCGCCGTAGGCACCCCGCTGGCGGCGACGACGCGGGTGACGAAGAGGTAGTAGACGAGGCAGATGCCGAAGAAGAGGGGCAGCACGGCCAGCGGGATCCCCGACCGCCAGAGCCAGGCGCAGACGAAGATCCCCGAGCCGATCATGCCGAAAAAGGCCAGCCTGTAGGGCATCAGCTCCTCGCTGTCGTCCACGCCCTGCGAGGGCCGCCAGGCCTTGACGACGACGTCGCGCAGGTGGCGGCGGGCGATCCACAGGCCGTAGAGGACGAAGGCGATGACGGCCCCGGCGGCCTGGTGGGAGAAGTCCGCGGTCTGCGAGTACTCGAAATAGCTGAGCCGTTCGGTGCTGGCGATCCCGAGGCGCCGGAACAGCCCGCCCTGCAGCTTGAGCAGGAGGTAGAAGAACCAGATGCTGAAGGAGATCTCGAGGTCGACGAGGTAGAAGAAGCCGAGCCAGGCGTAGCTCAGGGCGATCCCCTCGCCCCAGGCATCGATGCTGCGGAACCAGTTGACCCAGCCGAGGTAGAAGGGGAACTCCGGTATGGCCGGGAAGTAGTGGTTGAGCCCGGTGAGGCTGAAAAGCGTGAAGGGGATGGCGAAGCCCAGCCACATCCCCCTCTTCCTGAAGAAGGGCAGGATGCGGCTCCCGGGTGAGTCGGCCCCGTCGAGCATGCGCGCCGGCAGCTGCACCATCGGATAGCTGAGGCGCTCGTGCCGCGACCACTGGCGGTGCATGACCGCGGCCATGCAGAACATCATGAAGCTCAGGGCGAGGTAGAAGGCGAACCAGTGGCCGAGCGGCTCGATCCAGGCTCCCCAGGGGATCGCCTCGCCGCGGGGCAGTCCTTCGTAGAGGTGGAAGATCGCCTCGCGGTCCCGGGGGACCATCCATTCGGGGATGTAGGGGTGGTAGATCCCTGCGAACTCGTTCTCCGCGGTGGCGAAGTAGTAGGGCCCCGTGATGATGACGATGAGGAAGTTGAGGAAGTTGTAGGTCGGCGCCGTCACCGCCACCATCAGCATGGCGTAGACGAGGACGAGGTCTCCCCTGCCGAGACAGAAGCATCTCCCGATCATGCCGAGCAGGGTGTTGACGGCGTAGACGAGGACGAGGTCTCCCCTGCCGAGACGGAAGCATCTTCCGATCATGCCGAGCAGGGTGTTGACGGCGAAGACGAGGAGGAAGAAGAAGAAGATGGCCCCCGGCGAGGAGCTGTTGATCCCCATGGCCGAGGCCTGGAGAACGAAGACGACGTACGGCGCGCACAGGCTCACCGCGACCGCGAAAACGGTCCCGACGATGAACCCCTTGGCGGTGAAGGGGGACCTCAACGGATGCGGACAGGTGCGGTTCGGGTCAGCCCAGCTCGACGGTGTCGGTCCGGCCGATCTCCTTGGGGTGCATGTAGTCGTCGTCGCTGACGAGCTCGACCAGGGGCGGCGGCAGCAGGGCCTTCAGGCCGTCGGTGTAGCGGTGGTCCCAGCCGCGGGTCTGGGTCTTGTAGCGGAAGTTGACCATGCAGCGCTCGCGGTCGGCCGGACGCCACGGGATGACCCCGTGGGTGGTCAGCTCCGCGAAGAGGACGGCGTCGCCGGCGGCCGGGGTGACGTTGACGACCCCGGGGGGAACCTCGTCCCCGATGACGCCGCCGTGGAACGACTCCTGGGGCCGCGTGAAGGCGCTCTTGTGGGAGCCGGGGACGACCACGAGGCCGCCGTCGCCGGGGCGCACCTCCGTCAGGTAGAAGAAGATGACGAAGTCGTTGCAGAAGACGCGCCCGTCGCGGCACTCGTAGCGGGTCGCGTCGAAGCCATAGTCCTCGCGGGCGCAGTGCAGGTGGAGCCCCCCTTCCCCCTGCCTGTTGCAGATGACGCCGCTGCCCGACATCTGCGGCCGGCCGTTGGTCAGCTCGCGGACGATCGGCCAGGTCTTCGGGTGCACGGCGAGGGCGTCGAGGGCCGGGTCGAAGCCGACGGCGTGATGGTACTCCTTCTCCAGGATCCGGTACCCGTCCGGCAGCTCTTCCGGGGGCGTGCCCAGGTAGCGCTTCGCCGCCTCCTGCGCCCGCGCCAGCTCGTCTCCCTGCAGCACCTGCTCCAGGTGGAGGTACCCGGTCAGGTCGAAAAAGTAGCGTTGTTCCGGTGTCATGTTTCCCTCTGCTCCTCGTGAACGGCCGGCGGTCCTTTCTTATATCTCCTTTTGCAATGCTGCCGGCCTGATCTTGGGCCACATTCACCGACAACGCAAGGAGGCTGCCGGGTGATCGACGCGCACAGTCACATGCTCATGGACGGCGACGAGACCGGCGCCAAGAGGCGCCGCGTCGAGGACCTCGCGGAGATCGACCTCCCGAAGCTGTTCGAGCGCATGGACCGGCTCGGGATCGAGCACACCGTCTCGGTGGTCCAGGAGACGCGCCGGGTCTGGAGGCGCTGGACCGGCACCAACGACCTGATCGTCGACCTGCAGGAGAAGCACCCCGACCGCTTCACCGGGATATTCGGGGCCGAGCCGATGGACGAGCGGGGGGTTTTCAACCGCGGCCGGCTGCTCGAGTTCCGCGCCGCGGCCCGGGACCACGGCATACGCGGCCTCTGGTTCGGCCCTCCGTACGGGCATTTCCACGCCAACGACAAAAGCGCCTACCCGTTTTACGAGGCGGCCGCAGAGTTCGACGCCGCCGTCTACTTCCACCATGGCGGCGGCGTGGGCGGGGGCGGCGGCGACCCCGCCATGGCCCCGATGAAGTACGCCCGCCCCCTTCTCCTCGACGACGTCGTCATCGACTTCCCCGACCTGCGCATGAACATCGAGCACATGGCCTATCCCTGGACCGAGGAGCTGTTCGCCCTGATGAAGCGGGCCCCCAACGTGTTCGCCGACGTCTCCGAGCTTTTCGAGCGGCCGACCATGCTGGCCTGGCACCTCACCACGGCCAGGGAGTACGGGGTCGTCGACCGGATCGTGTGGGGGTCGGACACCGATCTGTACTGGTACGACGACTGGGATTTCTCCCGGTACGCGCGGAAGGTCGAGACGGAGACCTCCTGGCTGCGCCGCGGCCTGAACAGGCAGCTTGAGAGCTCGGGCTGGCCGCCGCTGACCGGGGCGGAGATCGACGGCATCCTCGGCGGCAACGCCAGGCGGCTGCTGAAGCTCGGATGATGCCTGCGTGCGCGGGGAACGGCGCGGGCCGGACCTGACCATGTCCGGATCGCCTGCCCCCTCGCTTCCTCCCGCCTTCGTCGAACGCCTGTCGGAAGTCGGCTCCTGCTCCGGGGTCGAGGTCGACTGGTCCGCCTTCGGGGAGCGGGCAACCGCCTTCCGCTGCAACAGCCTGAAAACGGACGCCGCCTCGCTGCGGGCGGAGCTGGAGTCCGCCGGGTTGGCGCTGCGTCCCGTGCCGGGGATCGACGGCGCCTTCGCGGTCGCCGGAGAGCAGCGGCGCGCCCTGACCGGGACCCGGGCGAACGCCGAGGGGCGGCTGTTCATCCAGAACCCGTCGAGCATGGTCCCGCCCCTGGCGCTCGATCCGCAGCCGGGGGAGGAGGTGCTCGACCTCGCCGCGGCCCCCGGCGGCAAGACCTCCCACATCGCCGCCCTCATGGGCAACAGCGGCCGCATCGCCGCGGTGGACTCGGCGCGGCCCCGCTTCTTCCGCCTGCGCCGCACCCTCGAGCAGCTCGGGGTAACCAACGCCGGCACCTACCTCCGGGACGGGGCCGGCGTCTGGAAGGTGCGGCCGGAGCACTTCGACCGCGTCCTGCTCGACGCCCCCTGCTCCGGGGAGGGGCGCTTCACGACGGCTGACACCGCCTCGTTCGCGCGCTGGAGCGAGAGGAAGGTCGCGCAGATGGTCCGCCGGCAGAGGCGGCTGCTCTACTCGGCGGTCCGCGCCCTGAAGCCGGGCGGCGTTCTCGTCTACTGCACCTGCACCTTCGCCCCGGAAGAGAACGAGCTGATCGTCGAGTGGGCCCTGCGGCGCTTCGCCTGCATGCGGCTCGAGGCGGTCGAGTTCGAACTGCCCTCGGCATCCGCCGGAATCACCCGCTGGCGGAACAGGGAGCTGGATCCGGACCTGAAGCGGGCCCTGCGGATCTGGCCCGACGGCGTCATGGAGGGGTTCTTCGTCGCCCGCCTGCGCAAGACCGCGGGCGGGTAAGCTTCAGTCGAGGAGCAGCGACAGCCCGGCGTGAGCGGAACGCCCGGGGGCCGGCTCGAAGAAGCGGTCGCCGAAGGCGTTGGGCACCACCGAGCCGCTGTAGGCGGCGCCGAGGAGATTGTCGATGCCGGCGAACAGCTCCAGGGGGCGGGGCCATCCCGGCCGCAGCGCCAGGCGCGCGCCTACTGTGGTGAAGGCGCGGTTGACGTAGTCGCCCCGCGGCTTGTCGACTCCGGGCGGCGGGCCGTTGAAATCGTTGGCGAAATACTCCCCGACGCGGCGCAGCTCGAGCCCGCCCGTGAACGCGGCGAGGCGGTACTCCAGCTGCGACCAGAGCTGGCCGCGCGGCGTGCCCGGCACCTGGTTGCCGGCCAGCTGCACCAGCTCACCGTCCCTCTCCACGGCGAACTCCTCGAAGGTGAAGTCGCCCAAGGAATAGCTCAGCGATAGCCTCCAGGGCCGCCGCGGCCTCCAGGAGAGGCGCGTCTCGAGGCCGCGGTTGCCGGTCCTGCCGGCGTTGCGGTAGAAGATCTCGTCGCTGCCGGCGAGCTGGTAGGGGATCAGCATGTCGTCGAGGGTGAAGCGGAAGAGCGCCAGGGAGTACTCCAGGCCGCGGCGGGTCCACGCTCCCCTGAGCCCGGCCTCCAGGCTGCGCAGCAGCTCCGGGTCGAGGTCGGGGTTGAAGCCGCCGGCCCCCCCGGGGCGGTTGCTGAGCTCGACGGTGGTCGGGGTCTGGAAGGCGGTGGCGTAGTTGGCGAAGGCGGTGACCTGCTTCCGAGGAGAGAAGGCGATTCCCATGGCCGGGCTGAACCGGGCCATGGCGCGCGCGCCGCTGTCGTCGCTGCCGTCGGTCAGGTGGCGGTCCCGGGCTTCGAACCGGTAGCGGTCGAAACGGCCGCCCGCCGACAGGGTCCAGCGCGGAGTCAGCTTCAGGTCGAAGGCGGCGAACGGCCCCAGGCCCGTCACCTGCTCCTCCTGCAGCAGCGAGCGCTCCCCGTACAGGACGGCGTCGAGCACCTCGGAGGCGGGGAGGGCGTCGATCCGCTCCTCAGGCAGCCCCTCGTTTGCGAACTCGGCGCGCTCGTCCCGCTGGCCCTCGAGGTCGACCCCTGCGGTCAGGCGCGCCTCCCTGCCGGCCAGGCGCAGGGGGCGGGTGAAGGTCGAGCGCACCCCGCCGCCGCGCCGGTCGAGCTCGATGATGCGGCCGGGAATCGGGTTTTCGAGGGAGCGCGCCAGGCCGTAGAGGGTGACCTGGAGGCTTCCGCCCCGGAGGGGGGCGGTCAGCGTCAGTCCTCCCTGGCCCTGGCGCAGCCGCTTGGAAGCCCCCTGGGAGCGCACGAAAAACCGGGCCCCGCGCGGGTCGCTGTCGGCGGCCTCGCGGGACAGGGAGCTCGGATTCAGCAGGTAGGGGGCGTCGACGAAATTGAACACCGAGGTCACCGCGGCCGACCCGCTGACCGGGTGGGTGCCGACGAGATTGAAGCGCCGCGTGAGACCGGCCGCGTGATCGCGGTACCCCTCCCGCTCGAGCTGGCCGGCGCTGAGGAGGAGAGCGTGTCCCGAGCGCACGAGATCGGCCGAGGCCCGCACCTGCCTCACGCCGCCGGAGCCGAAGATCACCGCCGGCTCGATTCCGGCCGCCGCCGCGGGGGTCCGGGTGCGGAAGTGGATGACTCCTCCTGCGGCGTTGCCGTAGAGCCAGGAGCTGGGCCCGCGCAGCACCTCGACGTCCCCGACGGCGTGGAGGTCGAGGTTGTTGAGCTGCGACTGCCCGTCCGGCATGGTCAGGGGCACGTCGTCGACCAGCACGCGGATGCCGCGCACCCCGAAGCTGGCGCGGCTGCCGATGCCGCGGATCGAGACGCGGTCTCCCTGCGACAGGTTGCCGCGGTCGCTCACGGCGACGCCGGGCAGCTCCCGAAGGGCTTCGTCGAGGGAGACCCCGGATTCCCCGCGGAAGGAGCCGGCCCCGAGCCGGTCGACGCTGAACGGGACCTCCCGCAGCGGCGACGGCACCCGGGTGGCTGTGACCTCCACCTCGGGAAACTCAACGGGGGTCAGTGAATCGACGGCCGCGGTGTCGGGCCGGGCCTCGTCCGCCGCGGAAGGGACGGCCGCCGCCCGGGAGAGGAGAGGAAGGAGTGTCAGCCCCGCGGCCAGGACCGGCCGCAGCCGGCCGGCGAGCGCCGCGATCACGCCTGGGGCCGTTTGATCGGCATGGCGAAGCGGCGCTCGTCGTAGGTGCCCATCACGTACTCGGCATGGGTCGGGTGGCAATCGTCGACGTGGTCGACCCCCCGGCGGGCGGTTCCGTGAAGGTCGGTGGCGGGCTCGAGAAGCTCGAGGGGGAGCTGTCTGGCCTCCACCTCGATGCGGTCCTCGAACACCGAGTAGACCGCGAAATCGCTCGGGAAGGAAGCGGTGCCGGAAACGGTGACGTGAAAGATCGACTGCCTGCAGACCAGCCCGGTGACGTGGAGATGGCCGCTGAGGACGGCGACGACGCTGTCTGCGTGTTCCTCGACGAGGGCGAG
>JAPOZF010000610.1:6152-8034 GCA_026706165.1 Gemmatimonadota bacterium | reverse complement strand
CGGCTTGACGTCCGTGCCGCGCCCGGCTAGCTTCCCTTTCTTTCCTGATGCTGCAAGCCATTCCCCAACAGTAAATTAAGCTCACCCATGCGCGGATCCATCGCAGTCCTTGCCGCCCTGGTTAAGGCTGGGGTTTCCCTGTGCCTGTTGACCCTGCTTTTCTGGCTGGTAGCGAGCCCGGAAGAGCTTTCTGACAATCTGCTCGCAGCGGATCCCCTGTATCTGCTCCTTGCCCTCGCAGGAAGCCTCGCCGGGGTGGCGATCCAGTGGCGTAAATGGCATGAGCTTCTCCTGTCGATCCGGCCCGCGACCCGGGCTGGTGAAAGCCTGCGCTCCCTGCTCGTGGGCTTCTCCCTGGGAATGGTATCGCCAGGAAGGGTGGGGGAGCTGGGCCGCGGGGCCTTGTTCGAGGGGCGCAGGGTCGAGGCCGTGACCATGGCCTTTCTCGACCGGGCCCTTTCCGCCGGGATCACCATCTCCGCAGCAGTTATCGGGCTGGCCTTCATCGACTTGACCTTGGCCCTGGCCGGTGGAGTTGCCATGGCCGCGGCCGGAGGGCTCCTTTTCCGCCATGGTGGAGCGTTGCCGGCCGGTCTGCAGAAACGGGGTTTGGCAAAGCCCTGGAATGCAGCTGCCGCCAGGCTGTCGACGGCACTCCGCTCCATCTCCAGGGCCCTGTTGCTGCGGGTTCTGCTCTGGTCGTTTCTGTTCAACCTGGTTTTCTTCGCCCAGTTCTACCTCCTGGCCCTGAGCTGGATCGAACTGCCCCCCAGGGGAATCGCCGCCGTACCGATTGTCTTCGGTTTGAAGACGCTCGCCCCGGTCGGATTTCTGGATCTTGGCCCTCGCGAGGCAGCATCGGCCTTTGTCTTCTCCCGAATCGGCCTAGATCCGGTTCCGGCCGTCAACGCCGCCCTCCTGCTGTGGCTTCTCAACCTCGCCCTGCCCGCGATCGCAGGCGGAGTCTGGGTTTCGGTAGCGGCGGCCAGGAAGCTGTTCGAACGGCCCCTGGCCGACTCCGTCCCTCCCGCCGGCGAGTTTTCGCCTGCTTGCGATCGAAGCGCCCGGTTTGCCGGCAAACTCGAGGGGACCGCGGGCGGATGACGGAAGCCAGGCTGCGCCAGGAAATCTGCGAGGTGGGGAGGCGGATCTACAATCTCGGCTTCGTGGCCGGGAACGACGGCAACATCTCCGCACGGCTCGATGAGGATCGACTGCTGTGCACGCCGACCGGGGTCAGCAAGGGGTTTCTCTCTCCGGACATGCTCGTCGTCTGCGATCTCGACGGCAACCGGATCGACGGGGACCTGGAAGTCACCACGGAGATCCTCATGCACACCGAGTCGTACAGGCTGAGGCCGGAAACCGGCGCAGTCGTGCACGCCCATCCGCCTACCGCCACACCGCAACCGGGTTCGCCGTCGCCGGCATCGATCTGAAGGAATGCATCCTGCCTGAGGTAGTCGTCAACCTCGGGGGAATCCCGCTGGTTTCCTACGGAACTCCGGGAGGGCCGGGGATAGTCGAGCCGATGGTGCCGTTGCTGCGCCAGAACTACTACGCCCTGCTGCTGGCCAATCACGGAGCCGTAACTCTGGGTGCGGATGTGATGGATGCGCACTTCAAGATGGAGACCGTCGAGTTGTGCGCCCGCATCGCGCTCGTGGCACGCCAACTGGGACACACCAACACCCTCGACAAGGACCAGGTGCAGGCTCTTCTCGACCGCTACGGGGCCGGGGGCAAACCGCGGGGAGAAATGCCGGCGGATTCCTGAGCCATGTCCATTCCCATTCTGAAAGCGACGACGTCGAGGCTCGCGAACCTCCTTGCGGTTGGGGCCATCCTGTACAACACCGGCACCGTACCCGAGTATGGAGCT
>JAPOZF010000610.1:0-6142 GCA_026706165.1 Gemmatimonadota bacterium | reverse complement strand
ATCCTGTTCAACACCGGCCCAGTGCCCGAGTCTGGAGCTCAGACTGCTGCGGCACCTGACACCCAGGCAACCGAACTGCCGCCGATGGTACGGCTGGTTCAGGAAGCGGAGTTCCTCGCCGGACGGGGTCAGCTCAAGCCCGCTATCGACCGCTACGAAGAGGCGTTGAAACTGGGGGCGGGAAGCGCCGAAGTGCTCAACCGGCTCGGAACGCTCTACCTGGCGGATGGAAAAGTTGCCGAGTCGGTCGCCGCCTTCAAGCGCTCCATGGCGGAAAGACCGGGCCAACTCCAGGTCTATTCGGCCCTCGGGGAGGCGTTCCTCGCCGCCGGACAGCTCGATTCCGCCATAGCCGTCATCGAGGCGGCCCGCCGCCTGGCTCCCCAGGTGTCGGTCATTCAGAGTTCTCTCGGTTTTCTCTACATGCAGGCCGGCAACCGGTCCAGGGCCAAGACCCACCTCGACTCCGCCCTGCTTCTCGACGAACGCAATCCCGAAGCTCACCGCTACCTCGGGTTCCACTACACCCGCGTAGATTCCCTGGAAAGGGCCATCCCCCATTACGAAACCGTAACGGAGCTGCTGCCACGGGACGTCGAGGCCTACAACAACCTCGGCTTCCTGCACTCGCAACAGGGGCGCTACTCCCAGGCCCTCTCCTACTACAAGCGCGCCAAGGAGTTGTCGCCGGACCCGGACGTGATACATGCGATAAACCTCAACATGGAGGCTCTGCGCGCGATCATGGCCGGGAAGCTGCGGGCGCGCATGATCCTGGTCGATTCCGAGGAGCAAGGCCGCGACCTCCTCAGGCGGGTCGAGGCAGGGGAGGACTTCGCCCAGCTCGCCATCAAGTTCTCGAAGGCCCCGAACGCCCGCGACGGCGGGGACCTCGGGTTCTTCGGTCCCGGGGATATGCTGGAGGCAGTAGAGGAGGCGGTGCTGAAATTGCAGGTCAGTGAGGTGAGCGGGATAATCCGCATTCCCCAGGGGGTGATGCTCCTGCAGCGGCTGAACTGAAAGAACGGCCGGAAGCAGTAAACTGCTTGAGGCCGCAAGGGAGGGTGCGGGCCCAGACCGGGAGGGCCCGCACTGTGTATGACGCTCCCCGGGCGGAGGAGTTCCGCTTTGGTTCCCGAACCGCAAAAAAACCCCGGCCTTCCTTTCCTCTTTGAGGGACACAGAAACTGATGGGAGTATTTCTTGTTGTTCTCCAAATAGATGCAATCAATATTTGATATGACTTCTTAGATCAACGTCACAGGCAGGAACTTGAGACCATCCGCGTCAGCAGGGCCGGTCAGAGCCGGACATCGGGACCAGGGACAGAACCGGCTGCAAGGACCGTTTGGACGCCTCGCGGTCCTGAAAGCCCACGACCGCCGGCGAGCCGGGCGGGCAATCGCTTGCGGGTTCCAGCTTATTTGAAACGCTCCTTCTCGATCCGGGTCCAGGCGGAACTCGCCTTCGCCATTGCCCTTGCCGCCGTACTGAGCCTCTTCAAGCTCAAGCTGCCCCACCTCCTCTACGGAGGCTCGGTGAGCCTGGATTCGGTTCCCTTGTTCGTCGCCGCCTTCCGGCACGGTCCGGCTGCCGGAGGGATGGCCGGCCTCGCATACGGAATTGTCCACTTCGCCATGTCTCCCTATTTCGTGCATCCGATCCAGTTGGCCCTTGATTATCCCCTGGCCTACGCGACCGTGGGGATCGCCGCCGTCGGGGCCTCACGGCGCGTCGCGGAAACGGGTCTTGCCTGGCCGCGCCTGGCTTCGGCCATCGCGGCGGCGGAGGCGGTCCGGCTCGGCCTCCATTTTCTATCGGGAATCGTCTACTTCGGCCACCTGGCGCCGGAGGGCATGGAGGTCTGGCGGTATTCCCTCGGGTACAACGCCAGCTATCTCATCCCCGAGGTCGTTCTCTATATCCTGCTCGTGCCCATGGTGTTGCGACGACTGCCTCCCCCGACAGGGGGATGACCGGCACCTCGGCAAACTCACTTCCTCTGGAGGAATTCCGTGAACCTGGAACAAAACCTGCCGGCAAGACTGGATCCCTCGCAGCGCCTGCTCATGGGTCCGGGACCCAGCAATGTCCATCCACGCGTGTACGCCGCCCTGGCAGCGCCCGTGGTCGGGCATCTCGACCCACAGTTTCTCGAGGTCATGGAGGACTCGAAAGACCTTCTGAGACAGGTGTTTCAGACGCAGAACCGGCTGACCATCTCGGTTTCGGGCACGGGCAGCGCGGGCATGGAGACCTGCTTCACGAACCTCGTCGAGCCCGGGGACCGGGTCGTCGTGTGCGCCTGCGGAGTTTTCGGCCTGCGCATGCAGGACGTCGCCGAGCGCTGCGGGGCGGAAGTCCACACGGTTGCCGCCGAATGGGGCCGGCCGGTCGACCCGGCGGAGGTCGCCGGAACCCTCGCAGCGATTGCAGGCGATGTAAAGCTGCTGGCCATGGTGCACGCCGAGACATCGACAGGAGTCCTGCAACCACTGGAGGAGATAGCCGCCCTCGCCCGCGGCCGCGGAGCCCTGCTCGTCGTCGACGCCGTGACCTCGCTGGCGGGAATCGACGTCGATGTGAACGCCCTGGGTATCGATGCCTGCTACAGCGGCACCCAGAAGTGCCTGAGTTGTCCCCCCGGGCTGTCACCCGTAACCCTGAACGACCGCTGCCTCGACCTGATCCGCAACCGGCGCGAGAAGGTTCGGAGCTGGTACCTCGACCTGTCGATGATCGAGCAGTACTGGGGAAGCGACCGCGTGTATCACCACACCGCCCCGATATCGATGAACTACGCGCTCAGGGAAGCGCTCTCCCTCGTTCTCGAGGAGGGCCTGGAAGCTCGCTGGAGGCGGCATGCGGAGAATCACCAGGCCCTGGTCCGCGGGCTGACGGCGATGGGCCTCGACCTCGTCGTCGACGAGCCCTTCCGGCTTCCCACCCTGACGACGGTGCGGATTCCGGCCGGCGTCGACGCCGCCGCCGCCCGCCGCCGCCTGCTGGAGGAGTTCAACATCGAGATCGGAGGGGGTCTCGGCGACTTCAAGGGCAAGGCCTGGCGCGTCGGCCTGATGGGGCACACTTCGAGCCTGGAGAATGTCCTGCTCTTTCTGGCGGCGGCCGCAGCCGTTCTGCGCGGCCAGGGAGCCTCCGCGAACGCCGGGGCGGCGCTCGAGGCCGCCCTGTCTCCTGGTTGAGCCGGGTTTCCGGTTCGAGCCGGCCGGATACCAGCCCCGTTTCCCACGCATCGAGCTTCCGGCGAGGGGAACTGGTTCGAACCGGGAGGGAAGCTGTGATTCTTGCAGGTGTCATGCGCCAAAGGTAGATTCCTGACTTTTCCCCCAAAGGGCTGAACCGGTATCCGCGCGACCTCGAAAACCCTGCACGGCGGAAGGATCATGGGTTATCAGGCCTGGTTCCAGTGCATCAAGTGCAACGAGACGTATCCGCTTACGGACATGATCTACGAATGCGGGAAATGCGGAGGCCTGCTGTCCGTCCAGCACGACATGACGGAACTGCGGAAGAGACCGGGGCCTGAATGGCGTGAGCTCTTCGACCGCCGCTACATGCGCACTGTCTTTCCTTACGGCAGTTCGGTCTGGGGCAAGCAGGAGATGGTCTGTCCCGAAGTCGACGAAGGGAACGTGGTTTCGATGTACGAAGGGGGGAGCAACCTGTTCTGGGCGGAGAGGCTCGGCCGCGAGATCGGCCTGGAGGACCTCTGGGTAAAGCAGTGCGGGAACAGCCATACCGGATCGTTCAAGGACCTGGGAATGACGGTGCTGGTCTCGATGGTGCGCCAGATGCGTTCGGGGGGCACCGACATTCCGGCGCTGATCTGCGCCTCTACCGGCGACACCTCGGCCGCCCTGGCCGCCTACGGAGCGGCTGCAGGCATTCCCGTTATCACCTTCCTGCCCAAGGACATGATCTCCCTTTCGCAGCTGATTCAGCCGATCACGAACGGCGCTCTTACGCTGTCGATCCGGACCGATTTCGACGGTTGCATGCAGCTGGTCCAGGAAATCTGCAGGCGCGAGAACCTCTACCTCGCGAACTCGAAGAACTCCCTGCGCATCGAAGGTCAGAAGACCGTGGCAGTCGAGCTGACCCAGCAGTTCGACTGGAAGGTGCCGGACTGGGTCCTCATTCCGGGGGGCAACCTCGGCAACGTCAGCGCCCTGGGAAAGGGATTCCTCGAAATGAAGGAGATGGGGATCATCGACGAACTGCCGGGCATTGCCGTGGCGCAGTCCGCCCAGGCCAACCCCCTCTACCTCAGTTATCTGGACAACTTCGAGTCGTTCGTCTCGCAGCGCGCCGGCAGCACCCTTGCCAGCGCCATCCGCATAGGCAATCCCGTCAGCTGGGAGCGCGCCGTCCGCGTTCTCAAGCAGTTCAAGGGGGTAGTTGAAGAGGCGACCGAGCAGGAGCTGTCCGAAGCCGCCGCCCGGGCGGACCGCACCGGGTTGTTCACCTGCCCCCACACCGGAGTGGCGTTGGCCGCCCTGTTCAAGCTCGTCGAGCGCGGGACTATCGCCCCGGATGAAACCGTGGTCGTGATCTCCACTGCGCACGGCCTGAAGTTTCCCGACTTCAAGATCGACTACCATTCCGACAATCTGCGCGAGGTTTTCGGGGTCGTTCCACTGAACGCCAACCGTCCCGTCGAGGTCGACGCCGATTACGAGCAGGTGCGCTCGACGGTGCTCAGATCGATCGAAGCGGTACCCACCCTTGCCGGCTGATTCGGAAAAACCGGTGTCCGGGAAACCTGTCGATTCCCGGAAAGAGGAAACCCCGGCCGCTGCGGAGACCATTCTGCCCGGTGGGGGACTCCCCGGTGCCTCTACGCGCTCCGTTCACGGGGGAGAAGACCGGGTCAAGGGAGCCAAGTCCCTGACCAACCCGATAGCGCAGACTTCGACCTTCGTCTTCGATACCCTCGATGAGTTCGAGGCCTACAAGGCGGGCGAGCGGACGCAGTACGAGTACGGCCGCTACGGCAATCCGACCCTGGCCGCGGCGGAGAGGAAACTCGCCGACCTCGACCACGCGGCGCAGGCGCTGCTTTTCTCCTCGGGAATGAGCGCGATCTCGACCGCCCTGATGGCGATGCTGCGTTCAGGCCAGCACCTGGTCGTAATGGAGGATTGTTACCGGCGTACCGTGCAGCTGTGCGACGTCCTCGGCAAGTTCGGGATCGAGAGCAGCTTCGTGCGCCCAGGGGATTTCGATCAGCTGCGGCAGGCCCTGCGGCCGAAGACCCGGCTGATCTTCACCGAATCTCCCACCAACCCGCATCTGCACGTCGTCGACCTGGAGAAACTGGTCGACTTCGCCAGGGAGCGGCGGCTCAAGGTCCTGATCGACAGCACCTTCGCGACGCCGGTCAACCAGTGCCCCCTCGACTTCGGCGTCGACCTCGTCTTTCACAGCGCCACCAAGTACCTCGGAGGGCACAACGACCTTATGGCGGGATCGGTCTGCGGCGGCGAGGGAATCATCTCCGCCATCAAGGAATTCCGCGACATCGTCGGCACCATGGCCGATCCGCAATCGAGCTATCTGCTGATCCGCGGACTGAAAACACTGGCCGTCCGCATGGCGAGGCAGAACGACACCGCGCTCAAAATCGCCGCCTTCCTCGAAGAGCACCCCAAGGTCAAGCGGGTCTACTACCCGGGTCTTCCCAGCCATCCGGATTACGAAGTCGCCGGAAGGCAGATGCACGGGTTCGGCGGGGTCGTCAGTTTCGATCTCGACGGCAACCTGGAGACGGCCAGGGATTTCGTTCACAGCTTGTCGATACCTTACCTGGCGCCCAGCCTCGGAGGCGTCGAGACCCTGGTATCTCATCCGGCGACGATTTCGTACTACGATCTGAGTTGGGAAGACCGGCAGGCGATCGGCATTACCGACGAACTGATACGGTATTCCGTCGGCATCGAGGACCCGGAAGATCTCATGAGCGACCTGGCGTCGGCGCTTGCCGCGGTTTGAGGTGCATATCCTGCCCCTGCACGAGGTGCGGTATCCCGGGTCCGGGCGGAGGCTGCGTTTCGTGAAAACGACCGCCGCGGTCACCGGGAGCTCCCTCTTTCGGCCCGCACCCTTTTTCCGCCGCTCGAGG
>JAPOZF010000284.1 GCA_026706165.1 Gemmatimonadota bacterium | reverse complement strand
AGCGCTTCGTACGAGGCCGCCGCTCCGCCGCTGCGGCAGGGAGAGAACGAGATCGAGGTCCGCCTGATCTCGGAGACCCGGGCCCCCGAAAATTACGTTTCCCTGATCGGCCTCGAGATCGACCTCACCTTCTGAAGCGGCGGCAGGAGGGATGTGCCCAACCTGCTTCCGGCTTTGGACCGAACCATGATGGGCAACAGGCAGACATGAGACCCCCGAAGCCCATTTACATCCTTGTGGGGGCCATAGCCTGGACGATTGTTTCGACCTCCCGTCCCCTTCCCGGCCAGAGCGTCGGAGATACATTGCAGGTCGATATCGAACCGGGGACTCCTCTTGAAGAGCGGAAGCCAAGAGGCGAGGTCTTCGGGTATTTCTGCCTTGCCGACCCCGTGGGCCAGTTCCAGGACCATGTGGACCGGGGCTACGGAGCGGGTCTGGCCGGAGTGGTCTTTCTGAGGGAAGACAGACTCCCGGGCCTGCGCATCGAGGCGGACTATGTCGTGTACGGCCGGGAGCGCAGAACCTCCTACTCCTTCCTGGGCCTCGTCTCCAAGGTCGAGACCACCTACTCCATAGTCTCGGCGGGACTGGGGCCGCAGTGGTCCTTTGGGAGTGGTCGGTTCAGGCCGTACCTCTACGGGGCGGTGGGCGTCTCCCGCTTCTTTACCCAGACGGAGGAAGACGTAGACTTCCTGTTTATCGATGTGGATGATGATGAGCCCACAACCGTTGAGGCGGACCATCAGCTGGCTCTCACCGCAGGCGGTGGACTCTCCGCCGAGACAGGTGCAGTGACCCTGGATCTGTCCGCCTCCTACCAGCGCAACGGACTGACGGGATACCTGGCCGAGGGAGCAGAAAGCCTCATCCGCAGCGAAGCCAACCTGATATACTTCCGGCTCGGGGTCAGCTTTCCCCAAAGAGGGAAGAGTTCAAGGCCCTCGCCCCCGTGACCGCCGCCGTCTGCGGGTTCCGGGCAGCCTGAGGCTCCTGCCCGAAGACCGCCTCGGGAAAATGGCCAACTTCGCCGGTCACAACCTTCACCTGGAAACGGCGCGCCTGAGACTGCGGCCATTCGAGGATGGGGACTTCGATCTGGCCGTCCCGTTCTATCGGGATCCCGACTTCCTGAATGCGATGGAAAGGGCCCCTCCGGACGAACCCGTCACAGCCGCCTGTCTCAGACGCACGGGCAGGGCCATGGCGGAACAGGGGTTCCTGTTTGCAATCGTCGAGAAAGCGAGCGGCAGCACCATCGGCGAAACCTGCCTTCAGTGGATGAATCAGGATCGTGGGAAAATTCCGGGTGAGAAGGTGATGCGCCTGCCCATCGGAATCTGGGACAAGTCCCTGTGGGGAAGGGGTTACGGAAAGGAGGTGGCGCAGTGCCTGATGGCCTGCGCCTTCGATGAATTGGGAATCGACCGGCTCTGCCCGATGGATGTGTCTGCCGACAATGCGCGTTCAGTGGCCCTGTGGCGGTCCCTCGGCCTGACCGTCGCGAGAGAAGTGGACCGGGGGAAAGTGCTGGATTTCGAGATTTCGCGGGCGGAGTATGAGCGGCTGAAGACGGGAAAACATGATGATTCCGGCAGCAGCCCAATCACTGATTTCGAAGCGCTGAATCGAGCCGATTAAATGCCCATCGTTGACATCGAGGTCGTGACGAACCCCTCGGAAACCGTGGCCGGCAAGGAGCAGCTCCAGTCTCTCGCCGACGAGCTGGGGGACCTGTTCAGCAGCGGGCCGGGAGACACGTGGATCAGGCTGCGCTCGATTGACCGGCGCGGCTACGCGGAAAACAGGACCCTGGTCGACGGGAGGGTGCGTCCAACCTTCGTCAGCGTGTTGCGTTACGAATTGCCCGATGCGGCCGAGCTGCGCCGGGAGATGGCCGGCATCGCCGAAGCCGTCGCCCGGATCCTCCGCAGGCCCCGGGAAAACGTGCACGTCCTGTATTCCCCCGGCGCCAAGGGACGCATCGGGTTTGGCGGGAAACTGGAGGAGTAGCCGGGACCCGGGCCGCTTCCCGGCACAACGCAGAGTTGGTCCAGCCGGGGAGGAGATTGTTTTAATGAAAATCACGCATCTGGAACGGACGGTGGTGTGCGTCCCCTTTCTGCCCGGGATCCTGCCGCCGCCCGAGTACGAGGAGTTCACCGAATCCTATCCCGCTCCCCTCGGGGAAAGAAGACAGGACCTGCTGCGCATTCACACGGACGAGGGGATCACCGGGCTCGGCATGAGCGGACCCTATTTCGGCGACCGCGAGGAACCGGTCCCGGACCTGATCGGCCGAAACCCCCTCGACTTCGAGCCGCGCAGCCTGGGGGGAAGCGGGTACGACATCGCCCTGCTGGACCTGATAGGCAAGGCGGTCGGCTGGCCCCTGTACCGCATCTTCGGCGGCAAGGCCAAGGGCCGGGTGCTCGTCGACTACTGGATCGCCCGCATGGGCCCGGAAGCGTCAGCCGCGGCTGCCAGGAAAGCGGCGGAACTGGGCTTCCACGGCATCAAGGTGAAGTGCACCCTCGACGACGGGAACGTGGCGGACCGGGTGCACGCCATTCACCAGGCCGCGCCCTCGCTGCGCATCGTTCTCGACCCCGGTCACCGGTTCCACACCGTCGACCAGGCCCTGGCGCTGGCGCGCGAGATTGAGGCGTACGACGTCGTCTTTGAAGACCCGATCCCCAAGCACGACGTGGAGGACTACCGGCGGCTCAAGGAAGAGACATCGATACTGATCGCCCCCCATCTGCAGAACCCGCGCCAGGTAATCGAGATGGTGAACCGGGAGGCCGTGGACGGGATCAATGTCGCGCCTTCGGACTGGGGATTCCTCGACATGGCGCGAATCGCCGACGCCGCCGGCATCCCCGTGTGGCAGGCCTCCAACGTCGACCTGGGAATCTTCGACGCGTTCCGTCTCCACGCATCCGCGGCCGCGCCGAACTGCACCCTCGCCAGCGACCTGTGCGGCAACTTCGTCCACGAGCACAGCCTGCTCGCTGAGCCTTTGGTCAGCGAAGGATATGCGGTGGTTCCGGACAGGCCGGGACTGGGGGTCGAGCTGGACGAGGACGCGGTGCAGCGGTACAGGGTAGAGCCACCTTAGGACCCGCGCACCTCTTTCGGGTTGGGCTATTTCCCCCGGGCCGGAAGGGGCTGCCGGCGCAAGGCATTCAAGGAGCCGCGCAGCTCGTCCAGGGTGGCCAGGGCAACGGCCCCGGCCCGATCGAGAGATTGCCCGTACTGCGCGGCGGCCCGGCCGCCGGCCAAAAGGGCAACCTCGTCGCCGAGCAGACGCCGCAGTTTGATCAGCTCGCCGCCCAGGTGGGGGTCGTCGCCCGGGTAGACGATGCTGAGCAGGACAGCCCTGGCACCCGTTTGCGCCGCGGCTCCGGCGATCTCTTCGGCCGGCAGGTTGGGGCCGAGAAACGTCGAGTTCCAGCCTTCCGACGTCGCCACGATCGAAGCGAGCAGGGCCCCCAGCTCGTGCAGCTGCCCCGCCGGCGTGGTCGCGACAATACGGGGTGCGGCTTCCGACACCTGGAAAGCGGCCCGCATGTTGCCGACGAAGCTGCGCACCACCGCGGTGGCCATATGTTCGTCGGCCACCCGCAAGTCCCCCTCCCGCCACATCCGGCCGATGCCCTCCATCAGCGGCTGGACCACCTCTTCGATCAGGGCCCGCTGGCTCAAGGCAACCGAGGCGCGGACCAACTGCTCTTCCAGGGAGACCGCGTCCAGCCCTTTTACCGCGGCCATGGCTCGTTCGAGGAATTCGCCGCGGCCGTCGCTGCCTTCTTCCTCGTCCTCCCGGTCCGACCGGCCTGGAGTCAACGGCGCAGCCGCGTGCTCGGCGCGGACCAGCTCCTCCAGCTCGTCCGCGGGCAGACGGGCGATCCGGCCAATGCTGTGACCGGCCTGAATCGCCTGCCGCAAGCAGATCAGGCGCGCGATGTCGTCGTCGGAATAGAGCCGTCTGTTGGTCTCGGTCCGGGCCGGCTCCACGGCTCCATACCGCCTTTCCCAGACGCGGATGACGTGGGCGGAAAGCCCGGTCCGTCGCACGACAACCTTGATGGGGTGTCCCTGCATTTCTTCCATGCGTGAGGAATATACCCGGTTTCCGTGCTGACAGTTGGCCCCCCGCAAGCCGGACGTAAAAAGGGCCGCAACGGAAAAAGGATACCGCTGCGGCCCGTCCGGTCGAAGTATGCCTGGCTCAGCGAGCCTGCTGCTTGACCGTACCCCAGGTACTGCTCTCGACGGCGGTGCCGGGCGGAGGCAGAAGCACCGCGTCGATGATGTGGATGACCCCGTTGCTGGCGGCGACATCGGTCTGGAGGACATTGGCATTGTTGATCATCACGCCGCCGTCACTGACGCTGATACTGATCGAGGCGCCATTGACGGTGGTGGCCGAATCCAGCTCCGACACGTCGGCGGCCAGAACCGAACCGGGGACGACGTGATAAAGCAGGATGGAGATCAGCAGTTCCTTGTTCTCCGGCTGCAGCAACGACTCGACGGTGCCCTCCGGCAGTGCGGCGAAGGCATCGTCGGTGGGGGCGAAGACGGTGAAGGGCCCTTCACCCTGGAGCACCTCGACCAGCTCGGCGGCCTCGACCGCGGCGACCAGCGTGGTGAAAATGCCCGCCTCTACGGCAACCCCGACGATATCCTCGTCGTTCTGGGCATCGGCCGGGCCGGCCCTGAACGAAAGAGCCAGCGCCAGGAGCGAGGCAATTCGGAAGGTATTCATGCGATTCCTCCTATTGGAAGGAAATGGTGAAAGGAGGCCTCTCTGGCCACCAATTGTCTAACCACTATATCGCATGAATACGTTTTGTCAAGTATTTGTCTATTTTTTATTTGACATTATTTGGACAATCCGACTTCCCCAGTAACGGGCTTCAAACAGGGCCGGGCTGCGACCCCGGTAAACGGCGCCCTCGCTCGCTCCTTTCCTGCGCCCCCAGGCACCCCTCTACCGGCACTTCCTCGATCTCCCAAAGCCACTGCTTGAACACCCCGGGGTCCCCCCAGGCGCCGTCGTCCAGGCGGTTGCTGAAGGCGAGCTTCGGGGGCCCGGGCTCGAACGGCGTCCACAGCGGGCACATGTCCGCGGCCCCGTGCTGGGGCCGGTCGCTCGTGGTCGCCAAGACCTCGTCGTTCACCAGTTCCCAGCGCAGCGGGTCCCGCCCGCGGAAGTGCCCGTAGCGGCGCGGCCTGTCGTCGCCGGGAAGGCTGTACTGGAGCGCGAACATCTGCCACCGGCCGCCGGCGCGGAACACCCGGGGCGACTCCACCCCGCGGTCGGTGCGCAGTACCGGCTCGGGGTGGATGCGGTAGGGGCCCTCCGGCCGGTCGATTGGGGTCCGGGCGACGCCGAAGACGCGGTTGGCGTGGGTCTGGCCCGGACCTATTCCCTTGAAGAACAGCAGCACCTCCTCCCCGGTCACCACGGCGTTGGGGTCGTCGTGCCGGATCGAGCGCCACCCGGCGTCGTAGTCGGTAACCGGCCCCCTCTTCTCGAACGGCCCCGCAGGAGCCCCGTTTTCGTCCGCCGGCGCCACGGCCAGATGGATGAGGCCGGGCAGGTCCTCCCGGTTGGTGGTGCGCGCGAACGGCCCGGCCGGGTTCGCCGGTCCCTTGCCGGCGTAGAACAACAGCACCCTGCCGCCGGCCACCACCACCCCGGGACTGGCGGCCCCGACGCAGTCTCCGTCGGAACGCGCGACGCCGCCGCGCCAGCGGCCCCGTGTGAGGGCGAAGCCGTGATCCTGCCAGCTGTCGAAATCCGTGGTGGTGAGGTAGCGGGGCTCCGCTTCCCAGGAATCGAGGGGGTCGTCGAAAGCCGTCTCCCTGCGCGGGTCGTAGGCGTCGGTGAACAGGTGGACGGTGCCGGCGCGGTCCCGGTAGGCCGCAACCATGCGGGTGCACAGCGGGGCGAGGCTGAGGACGGGGCGGTCCCGCGCTGGCAAGAAGCGGTAGCTGTTCATCTCGTCCTTCCTCGAGTTGAGACCTCCCTGCCGGGATCCGGCAGGGTGCGATCGGGCAGGGCCCGGCTTAGGTTATGCCGCCATGGCCACGGAGACCCCCCGCATACTCGGCGTCGAAAAGATCTGGGACCGGGCCCCGCACAACGCCTTCACCGACCTGCTGCGCCACCGCGGCCGCTGGTGGTGCACGTTCCGCGAGGCCGACGACCACGGCGCCAGCATCGGCACCCTGCGGGTGCTCGTGTCCGACGACGGAGTCGCCTGGTCGAGCGCCGGGCAGGTGAGCGAGGAGGGGGTGGACCTCCGCGACCCCAAGCTCTCCGTCATGCCGGACGGCCGCATGCTGCTGCTGGCGGGCGGCTCGATCATCGACGATGACGGCAGGTACCTCACCCGCTCCCCGCGGGTAGCGTTCTCCGACGACGGAACCTCCTGGACCGCGCCGGTCCGCTGCCTCGCCGAAGACCACTGGCTGTGGCGGGTGACCTGGCACGGCGGCACCGGGTACTCCGTCTCCAAGCTCGGCGAGGGGAGCAACCCGCGCCGCGGCATGCTCTACAGGACGACCGACGCCCTCGACTGGCAGTGGGTCACCGAGTTCCGCCTGCCCGACGACATCTGGACCGCCAGCGAAACCACCCTGCGCGTCATGCCGGACGGGGTGATGATCGCACTGATCCGCCCCGACTGGATCGGCCGCAGCTGGCCGCCCTACACCGACTGGTCGTTCACTCGCATCGAGGCCGGCCTGGGGGGCCCCAACTTCATTCGCGTCCCGGACGGAACCTTGTGGGCAGGCTCGCGCGGCACCCACGAGGGCGAGCGCGGCACCGTTCTCGCCCGCATGACGGCGACCCGGTACGAGACCGTTGCGCGCCTGCCCAGCGGCGGCGACTGCTCCTACCCCGGGATGGTCTGGCACGACGGCCTGCTCTGGATCAGCTACTACTCCAGCCACGAAGACAAGACCAGCATCTACCTGGCGAAGGCCGACGTCTCCTGATCCGCGCCCGGGTCGGCTCCGCTTCCCGCAGCAGCGGGCGGCCGGCTCCAGCGCCTGTCCGGCGGAAAACCGGCTGCAGCTGCAGGTGTGGAACGCCGTTTCCACCGGGCCGCCTCACTGCGGCAGGTACGAGGTGTAGAACCGGTGCCAGTTCCCGTACATGACGTTGGCGACGTCCTCGCTGCCGTAGCCGCGGCGCTCGAGGATCGGGGCGAGCTTCCGGTAGTCGGCGACGCTGTCGATCTCGAAGGGGGCCCCGTCGATCCCCCCCTGGCCGTCAGTGTCGCCGCCGATCCCCGCGTGCCGGGAGTTGCCCGCCAGCTGGCAGACGTGGTCGACGTGGTTGGCGATATGCTCCAGGGTGACCTCCTCCCGCGCGTAGTACTGCCGCCGCGGGAACTTCTCGGTGCAGGACCAGTCGATCTCCTGCTTCTCGCGCAGCATCCAGGTGTCCATCGAGGCCCCGACGACGCCGTCCCGCTCGATCACCGCCCGGACCTGCTCGTCGCTGAACTGGCGCTCTCCCGGGGCCAGGGCGCGGCAGTTCTGATGGCTCGCCAGGACCGGGCCGGAGAAATGGTCGAGGGCTTCCCAGAAGCTGCGGTCGGCGATGTGCGTGGCGTCGAGCAGCATGCCGCAGGACTCCATCTCCCGCAGCAGCTCCGGTCCGGGGGGCAGCAGCCCTCCCTCGGTCCCGGTGCCGGTGCCGTGGGCGTAGCGGCTGCGGCCGTAATGGGTCAGGCTGACCACGCGCACCCCATCCTCCCACCACTCCCCCACCTGCCCCGGCGTCAGGATCGGGTCGGCCCCTTCAATTCCGAGCAGGCAGCCGACCGGCAGCCGGGGATTCCCTTCTCCCTGCTCCCACTGCCCGGCGAGCTCGCGCAGCTGTGCGGCGGTGGTGACGACGACCGCTTCCCCGGTGCTCTCCAGGCCGCGGTACAGGGCGAGCTCCCCCTTGCCCGCGGCGTACGCCACCTCCCTGCCCCGGTACCCCGGCAGGATGCTGTCCTTGCGCATTCGCCGCGCCGCGATCTTCATCAGCG
>JAPOZF010000113.1 GCA_026706165.1 Gemmatimonadota bacterium | reverse complement strand
CGTGTCGACGAAAAGATGCCGCGCGATGCCCTGCAGCTGGTGGCGCAGCCGGAGCACAAGCTGCTGTTCAGGGATCTGGCGGTCTCGCCGCGGGTTTTCTCCCCCAACGGCGACGGGGTGAACGACGAGTTGCGGCTCGATTTCACGGTGATGATGGTGGGGGCGAGCACCGCGGTCGCCGCCGAGATCTTCGATCTGACGGGCCGCCTGGTGCGGCGACTGGAAGAGCAGAGGGAGGTCAGCGCCGGCGGCTACTCGATCGCCTGGGACGGCCGCGACGAAGCGGATGAGCTGGTTGCCCCGGGGTTGTACGCGGTGCGCCGGGAGCTCGCCTCCGACACCGGGGGTACCGGCGTCGGCAGCCGGGAGCTGCTGCGCACGGTTGCCCTCACCTATTAGCGCCGTCCAGGGTGGCTTCAGCCCGTATTCCCGACGATGCGAGACGACGGATCAGGCGGAAGCTCGGATATGCGCTTCTCGGCTCGGTAACCGTCTGTCTGGGGATAGCCAGCGGTTACCGGAAGCCCTACCCCCTGTCGGAGCAGCCGCAACCGCAACACCGTCCCGTAGAGGCGGCCACCGGGGATTTCGTCTCCTCCAGGGCCTGCCGCTCCTGCCACCCGGGGGAGTACGATTCCTGGTGGGCGTCGTGGCACCGCACCATGACGCAGGTCGCCACCCCCCGGAGCGTCGCCACCCCGCTCGACGGGGTCACCGTCACCACCGGATCCGGACAGTACCGCTTCAGCGTCGAGGACGGCGAAATCTGGGTCGAGTTCAAAGATCCGGATGCCCCCGGTCCCGGTTCCCGCCCTTGGATCAAGCGGCGGATCGTCATGACCACCGGATCCCACCACTTCCAGGCCTACTGGTACGAGGCAGGGGATTTCGACCGCTCCCTGCGCATCCTCGACGCCGCCTACGTCATCGACACCGACCGCTGGATGTACATCGGCTCCGTCTTTCTCAAGCCCCCCGATCCCATGCCGGGGGTCTCCGGACTCTGGAACGCCTCCTGCATTCTCTGCCATACAACCGGCGGCAATCCCGGGCTGGTTTCCGAGGGTTTCGATTCGGAGGCGGTGGAGTTCGGGATCGCCTGCGAGTCCTGCCACGGCCCCGGGGAGGCGCACGTGCGGGCGCGCCGTTCCCCGGCGAGCCGCTACGCCTTCCACTGGGGTGACGAGGCGGACCCGACCATCGTAAACCCGAAGCGGCTTGAGCCGGGGCGCCAGTCCCTGGTCTGCGGCCAGTGCCACGCGGTGTTCGATCCCAAAAGCGACGCGGATTTCACGGCCTGGAAAACCAACGGCTCCCCGTTCCGGGCAGGGGACGCGGAGCTGCCGCTCCGCGACGTGAGTTTCGAGGGTGAGCAGTACTTCTGCCCCTACCGGCTGGTGCGCGCCACCTGGAGGCAGTACAACGACCTGATGCTCTCCCCCTGTTTCACCCACGGCGACCCGGACCGCGGCATCATGACCTGCCTTTCCTGCCACGAGATGCACCAGGATCACGGCGATCTCCGCCCGGCGAAGACCTGGGCGAACCGCCAGTTGAAGCCGCGCATGGAGGGACCCCGGGGCTGCGTGCAGTGTCATTCCGGGTTCGACGACCCCGGAAGCCTGCAGGCGCACACCCATCACCCGCCCGGGTCGGCTGCCAGCCAGTGCATCAACTGCCACATGCCGCACACCACCTGGGGACAGCAGCGGGCGATCCGCAGCCACGCCATCACCTCCCCCGGGGTCGCCGCCGCGGTGGAGACGGGGCGTCCCGACGCCTGCAACCTGTGCCACCTCGACAGGACCTACGCCTGGACCGCGGCTTACCTCGAGGAGTGGTACGGCCAGCCGCAGCCCGCGATCCCCGGGGACGAACGGGACGTCGCCGTCGGTCCCCTGCTCGCCATACGGGGGGACGCCGGGCAGCGGGGGCTCGTGGCCTGGGCTTTCGGCTGGGAAGAGGCGCAGGCCGCGGCCGGCTCCTGGTGGATGGCGCCCTTCCTGGGACTGTTGATGCAGGACTCGTACGACGTGGTCCGCTACCGCGCCCATCGAACCCTGATGGCGATTCCGGGGTACGAGGACCTTGCGTACGAGTTCGACTCCCCGCCGGGGCAACGGGCAAGGGCCCTGCGCGAGCTCAGGAGGACCTGGCGCCGCGCCGCGGCCGGGGCCGGCGATGACCCCGGCCTGCTGATGCGGTCCGGGACCGTCGACAGCGGCGCCCTCCAGGAGCTCCTCAGCCGCCGTGACAACCGGGTAGTCTACCTTCAGGAGTGAGGGGAAAGATGGATTCCACGACGGACGCCCGGCGGATTGCCGGCCGCAACATGCGCTTCGGATGGTTCGCCCTGCTCATCTTCGCGACCCTGGGGATCGCGCTGGAGACGATGCACGGTTTCAAGATCGGGTGGTACCTCGACGTCGGGAACGAGGTGCGGCGGCTGATGTGGAGGCTGGCCCACGCCCACGGGGGGCTGCTGGCGATCGTCAACATCCTGTACGCCCTGGTTGCGGGGAGCCGGGAGGAGGCAGCGGCCGGGCGCCTGGCGAAGGCCTCGCCGCTGCTGATCGCCGCGGCGGTGCTGCTTCCCCTCGGGTTCTTTCTCGGGGGAATCTGGACCCACGGCGGGGACCCTTTCATCGGCATTCTCCTGGTGCCTGCCGGGGCGCTCTGCTTCCTGGCCGGACTCGCCCTCACCGCCTCCGGCCTGCGCGGCCGGCATTGAAAAGCGAGGAACACGCATGTCGTTTGCCCCGTACGCGCCTCCTGAAACGACCCGGTCCCCGATGCGGGACTGGTCGGTGACCGTTCTCGGCAGCAACGGAATCCGCCTGTCCAAAGGGACCCACTTCCACCTCGACGAAGGGCCGGATTTCGCCTGGCTCAGCATCTATCGAGCCGCCGCCGGGGGCCGCCAGATCGATATCGTGCGCCAGCGGAACGCCGAGGTGTCGGTCGAAGAGGGGGACGCGGTGGTGGGCTGGTCCCCGTGTCCCGACAACAACGTCCGCCTTTCGGTGCGCTACCGCGTATTTGCGGACCAGCTCGCGGTCGAGATGCGGATCCAGGCGGAACCCCTGCAGCCCTACACCGCCTACGAGCTGTTCGTGTCGAGCTACTTCAACCCCTACCTGAAGCCGCGCTTTGCGCTGCGCGACGCGAGCGTCGACCCGGCGGTCGGGATGCGCTGGTACGAGACCGCCTGGTGTGGGGAGTTCAACGACGAGGCGTGGCCCCGCGACGACGGGGCGCGCCGCATCTTCCTCGACGGCCGCTGGATGACGAAGCCGTCCCAGAACTGGATGCTGGGACCGGACTACGCGCTGCCGCTGATGACGCAGCAGCATCGCTTCGGTCCCGCCGTCATTTCGATGGCGAGGCGCCGGGACTGCATCGGGCTCTCCGGGTACAACAGCTACCACAACTCGCAGTACTTCCACCTCTTCGGCCGCGACGCCGGTCCCGGGGACCTGCTGGAGACGACGGTGAGGATCGAGATGGTCGAGGAACGGCAGGAAAGCCTCGACGACCTCGCGGTGAGGCGCTACGAGGACTGGAGCGACGAAGGCTGAGATGGGAGGGGCCGTCGGGATGCGGGGCCGCCGTCGCTGTCCCACGCAATTCTCTCCGAGGTGTCCGGACCTGCCCGGCCCCTGCAGGCGGTTCTCCCGCGGTCAGCAAGGAGGATGCCCTGCGGGACCCGGGCGGATGAACGTGCTCCCCGGCTAACCCCAGGCCTCGACCAGCAGCTCGGCGATGCGGCCGTGAGCTTCTTCGACCTCGGTGAAGTCGCCGCGGTTCTGGTTGACGAACACCGAGACGGCGATCGCCCCGCTGTCGGCGTAGATGATGCCCGCGTCGTTGCCGGCGAGCGGAGCCCAGTCCCCGGTCTTGTGGGCGATGGCGATGCGGTCCCCGACGAACCGCGGCAGCCGCGAGCCGTAGGTCTGCCGCAGCAGTATCCCGATCATCCGCCGGCTCGATTCGGGACTGGCCAACTCGGCGTTCTCGACCTGCGCCAGCAGGTTCGCCGTCTCGCGCGCCGTGGTGCGGCCGAGCCACTCCTCCGGCTCACCCTCGAAGGCGAAGTCGCGCTCCCGGGCTCCGGGGTCGCGCGGGAACCCGCGCTCGAACACCTCGGCGTTGGACAGCGAGGCGTTGGCGGGATCGAGGAGCTCCCAGCGGCGGCGGAAGTAGTCGGCCAGGGTGTGCTGGAGGCGGGTTTCCGTGTATCCGAACTCGCTCAGCAGACTGTTGACGCGCTCCAGGCCGACCCGGCCGACGACGAGATCGGTGGCTGTGTTGTCGCTGGTGATGACCATCTGGGTCAGCAGATCGCCCCAGGTCGGCTGCAGGCCGGGCTCGAAGTGTTTAAGGACCCCGGTGCCGTTGCGGAGATCCTGAGGGCCGACGGCGCAGCGGCCCTGGAGATCGAGCCTGCCGGCTTCGGCGTCGCGGAAAGCGAGAACCAGCACCGGCAGCTTGATGACGCTCAGGGTGTCGACCGGCTCGTCGGCGCGCACCGCGACCTCGGCGCCGGAGGCCAGGTGCCGGGCGTACGCGGAGGTCTTCGCGTCGAGCCTGTCGAGCAGCTCGCCGATACGGCGCTGCAGCGGCATGCCGGTCAGGGATTCCCTTCCGCCGGGGCAATCTGCATCCGGTAGACGAGCGTCCCCCCGGGCGGGACGAGGCGGCAGCGGCCGCTGTTGATGACGCCGGGGGGACCGTCCCAGGGCTCGACGCAGATGAAGCCGCGCTCCGGCAGGGTCCAGAACTGCAGGTGGCGGAATTCCGGGGAAAAGGACATGGAGACGGCTCCCTCCCCGGGTATGTCGAAACCGATTCTCCCCTCGGGCGGCGCTTCGAGCCCGAAGTCGTAGGAGTCGCCGAGCTGTTGACGGGGGAAGTCCGCCATGCCGTAGCGGACCGCGGCCTTGCTCTCCCTCGGGCAGCGAAAGTAGGGGTGCCAGCCCGGGGCCACCGGCAGCGGCCGCGGCGACCTGTTCTCGATCTCGAGGCAAAGCGACAGCTCCCCTTCCGCGACCGAGGTCGTCTGCGTCAACCTGTGAGGAAACGGGTAAGCCTCGAGTACCTCGGGACCGGGCTCCAACTCCATCCGGTGGCGGTCGCCTTCGTGGCCGGTGACCGTCCACTCGAGGTCGCGGGCGAACCCGTGCAGGCCGAGGGAGGTTCCCGCCGCCAGGAGCAGGTTGTCGGCGAGACGGCCTGCGAACGGGAAGAGGACGGGTATGCCGCCCCGGACGGGCTGTTCCCGGTCCTCGAAGCTGGCTCGGTCGAGAAACAGAATCTCGCGCCCGGACACGGCGAACCGGGTTACGAGCCCGCCGCGTTCGGGAACGATGGTCGCTTCGGTTCTTCCGCTGCAGATCTGGTCGGCGCGCATCTCTTGTGCAACTCGTTGACAGGTGCTCTGCTGGCCGCAGCCTGGATGGCCGTTCCAACGGGCTGTACGGCCGGTTTCCTCCGGTTGACCACTGAGTGAGCTTTGCGGAGAATTCCCCCGCGTCAATCGCCTGAAGCAACCGGAAATCTACGACACGGGAGGCCTGTATGCGCCGCTTCACCCGGACACCCTGCTACAGCGGGCCGGACGACCCCGAAATCGGGCAGGTGAGGGGAACCCTCGAGCTAGGGGAAACCGTGGTCATCGAGACCATCGGCGGCAACGACCACGACTACGAGGCTGCCGGGGAGACCAGGGCAGGCCAGATCACCGCCGCCGCAACCCACCCGCGCCACTCGCGGCCCGGCGGTCCCTTCGCCATAGAGGGGATCGGGCCGGACGACTGGGTGGCTGTCGAGATCATCGACATCAAGCCCGCTCCATACGGCTTCTACCGCAACGGCGGCCCCAACTGGGGCAACTGGCGCTGCATCGCCCCGGTGCGGGACGGTCTCGTTCACTTTCCGCCCGACCTCGTGGTGCCGGCGCGGCCGATGATCGGCGTCATCCAGCTGGAGTCCTGGGCTCCGAACGCCATCGATCACGGCGGCAACATGGACTTCAACTCCATCCAGCCGGGCAGCACCGTCCACATCCGCGCCCAGAAGCCGGGGGGGTTGCTGTCGCTCGGGGACGTCCACGCCCGCATGGGGGACGGCGAGCTGACCGGGGCCGGCGTGGAAATCGACTCCGCGGTGACCCTGAAGGTCGACCGCTCACCCGGTTTTCCCTGCAGCACCCCGGTGGTCGAGACCACCGGGGTGGTCGAGGCCCCGGAGGAGTGGCTGACCGGGGCGAAGGCGGATTCCTGGGCGGAGGCGCTGAAAGCGGCGTGGCGGGAGATGGTGGCCCTGCTCGTCGACCGCTACTCGATCTCGGTCGAACACGCCAACCTCGTCGTCGGAACCATCGGCGACGCCCGCCCCGGGTTCGCCACGGGGTACATGGGCGGCTACCTGACCTGCCAGATAGCGGTGACCAAGGAGCTGCGCCGCACCGGCCAGCCGTACGTGCCGTAGCCGGGCCGCGGAGTTCGAGCCGAAGGAGGCGTCCGTCCCGGCCCCGAGCCGCCCTCCGGCGAAGGCCGGGACCCTCCCCGCGACCACACCCGGGGGAACCTTCCAGGGAGCAGGGAAATGCCGAAACTGAGAATCGTCGGAGCGGGAACTCCGACCTGGACCCCCGACCGCTGGGGGACCTGCTTCGTCCTCGAGATCTGCGGCCAGCGCCTGATGATCGACTGCGGCCCCGCCTCGACCTACAAGATGTACAGGATGGGAATCCCCTGTACCTCGATAAACGATCTCTTCTTCACCCACCTGCACTCCGACCACGTCTCCGACTACCTCTGCTTCCTGATGACCCGCTTCGACCAGTGCGTCGGCACGGAGCCGGATCTCCGCGTCCACGGACCGCCGCCCATCCGGGAGATCACCGAGGCGATCTGGAGCGAGGAGAAGGGTGCGTTCTGGTACGACGTCCTCGCCCGCACCAACCACCCGATGAGCGTCCACGCCTTCCACATGCGCGGCGGCTCAGGGGAGCGGCCGGCCCCCGTGGTCGAGGTCGGCGAATACGGGGAAGGCAAGGTGGCCGACGGAGAGGGCTGGACCTGCCACGCCCGCCAGGTAAAGCACGCCCAGCCATACATCGAGTGTTTCGGGTTCCGCTTCGAGACCGACGAGGGGGTGGTCGCCTTCAGCGGCGACACGGCGCCTGCCGATGCCGTCGTCGAGCTGGCGCGCGGCGCCGACCTGTTCGTGATGGAGGCGGTGCACCGGGAGGAGAAGATCCGCACCTACCCGAGCGCGATCTCCGAGACCGGCACCCTGAGCGCCGGCCGCATGGCCGCCGAAGCCGGGGCAAAGAGGCTGGTGATAAACCACCAGTCCGTCACCCTCGAGCCGCCGGAAGAGACCACCCGGGCGATAGCCGAGGTGCAGGGGGTCTTCGACGGTCCGGTCTTCTGGGGGCGCGACCTGATGGACGTGGAATGGTGAGTCCCGCAGCGCGCATCCGCGGCAACCTCACCGGCCCGGAATGAGTCAACCCCGCTCCACTGCCCGCGAAGACGAGCGCGCCGCGGTCACGATCCGCGGCATCGTCGTCGCCATCGCGACGATAGCGGGCTGGTACTGGTACCACAGCATAGTCGTCGGGATCACGGCCGGTTCGGCAGGCACCTACGTGCTTTCGAACTACCCGATGATGGCGATCATGCCGTTCGTGCTGTGGCTCTTCCTCAACGTCCTGCTCAAGCGCCTGATCCCCTGGGCGGCCCTCAGCCGCGGCGAGCTTCTCACCGTCTTCTCGGTGACCTGGATCACCGGCATCCTGCCGATGTGGGGCTGGAGCGACTACTGGGTCGCCATCCTCGGGGCTCCCGGGTTCAACGCCACCGCGGAGAACCAGTGGGAGACCCTCATCCTTCCCTACCTCCCCTGGAACGCGATGCCGGAGAACTCCCCCCGCGTCGTCGACGCCTTCTGGCTCGGCCTCCCCGAGGGGGCCCCGCTGCCCTGGGACGCCTGGACCGGGGTCATGGCCCGCTGGATCGGGGCCTCGGTAGCGATGGTGATCTTCGGCCTCGGGCTGATGATCCTGTTCCAGCGCCAGTGGATCGAGCACGAGAAGCTGAGCTTTCCCCTCGCCCAGATGCC
>JAPOZF010000590.1 GCA_026706165.1 Gemmatimonadota bacterium | reverse complement strand
CGCTCATGTAGTGGTTGACGAGCACCCTGCGGAAGGAACTGCTGCGGTTGCGCCTGGAGCGGTGCAGCAGGTAACCGTCGAAGAAGACGACGTCCCCGGTCTTCGCCTCGACCGGGATCTCGCCGCTGTCGTCGAAGCCGTGCGACTCGCCGGTGCGGTCGAACTCCTCGTCGTCGCCGTGGGCCCGCTGCTCGTAGAGGACCCCCCTGTGCGAGCCGGGCAGCACCCGGATGCAGCCGTTGTCGACGGTGGCGTCGTCGAGGGCGATCCAGCCTCCGGTCAGGCTGTGGTCCCGCGTCGGAATGAAGAACTCGTCCTGGTGCCAGGCCTGCCCCTGGAATCCGGGGGGCTTGATGAACAGCATCGACTGCATGCACTTGACGTCCGGTCCGATCAGCCGCGCCAGCACCCTGGCCATGCCGGGGTGCTTGACGCCGGTCTCGAGCAGGACCGGGCTGATCTTGTGGGGATGGTGGATGCACAGGTAACGCCCCAGGGCCTCGTCATCGCTGCAGCCGTTGCCGACGGGGGGCAGGTTCTCGTGCCCGTACTCCCCCCGGCAGAGGCGGAGGGCGTCGGCGCGGAGCGCCTCGACCTCGCCGGCGGCGAGACCGGGAACCACGAGATACCCGTTCTCGCGGTAGGATTCGACGTCGCTGTCGGCTATCCCGGCAACCATGCGTTGACCCATTCCCTCCCGGTTTCTTTGAGCTGTGGCTTGCTCGTCAGTGTCTGCGCGCGCAATTCCGCGCGGATTGGGCCGTCTGCCAATACCGGTCCGCGGCCCTGCCTTCGCTCGCCGTTCACTTCCGCTGCGACGCCGGTACGACTCGTTCAGGGATGCCTTGCGAACGGGTGCGCCATCGGCATCCTCGTCCGTGCGCTTACCCGCCCAAGCCGGCACCGGCTGCGGCGCCGGCGATCTCCCGTCCCAGGTCCCCGGTCGTCATCACGCCCCCTATGTCGGGAGTCCCGGCGTTCGGATCGGCAAGCACCTTCTCCACGGCGCCGTCGACTCGTTCTGCCGCGGCAAGCGCCTGCCCGTCCCGGTGCCGGTGGCCGAGCCAGCGCAGCATCATGGCCGCCGACAGGATCGTAGCCACCGGGTTGGCCACCCCCTGTCCGGCGATGTCGGGAGCGGTTCCGTGGGAAGGCTGAAAAACCGCGGCTTCCTCGCCGATGTCCCCCGAGGGGGCCATGCCCATGCCGCCGACGAGCCCGGCGGCGAGGTCGGAGAGAATGTCTCCATACATGTTCTCCATCACCAGCACGTCGAAATCCCGGGGCCGCTGCACCAGGTGCAGCGCCATGGCGTCGACGTAGGCGTGGCCGCTGTCGACGTCGGAGTAGCGGGCGGCCACCTCGTCGAAGACGCGGCGGAAGAAGGCCATCGACCTCAGGATGTTGGCCTTGTCGACGCAGGTCACGCAGGCGGCCCGCTGACGCAAAGCCCCGTCGCCGCGCTCCCGCCGGCGCTCCCGGGCCAGCTCGAAGGCGTAGCGCGCCACCCGTTCCGTGCCGGTGCGGGTGATCACCATGCTGTCGACGGCGGTTTCTCCGCGCAGGTCGATCCCGGCGTCCATCGAGGCGAACAGCCCCTCGACGTTCTCGCGCAGGAGGACGAAATCGATCTCCCCGGCAGCGAGGCCGCGCAGCGGCGTGTGGTGGGCGGCGTACAGGTAGATCGGCCGCACCCCGGCGTAGAGGTCGAGCTTGAAGCGCAGGTCGACCTGCGGACGCATCTCGGTCCCGTCCGGCCAGCGTATCCGCGGGTCGCCCATGGCGCCGAGCAGGGTGGCGTCGGCGCCGCGGCACCCCTCCAGGGTCTCGTCCGGAAGCGGGGTCCCGCGTTCGAGGTAGCAGCCCGCCCCGCAGGGGTACTCGCGCAGCTCGAGATCGAGGCCGAGTCCTTCGAGCACTCCCAGCGCCGCACCGACAACCTCGGGGCCGATGCCGTCCCCGGGCAGAACGGCGATTTGGTAGGAGCGGCCCATCAGCTCCACAGGCGGTCGCTGGCCCGTTCGCTGTCCCACTCGTCCGTGGGCTCGAAGATCCCGGGGGCTCCGGGGTCGGCGAACTCCCGCAGGACCTCCAGGTTCAGGTCCGCGAACCCCAGGCCCGGCCCTTCCGGCACCGCGATGTGCCCGTCCTCGATCAGCGGACTCGGCAGCCCCTCGACGAGACTGCTCCAGCGCTCGAGGTCGTCGACCGAGTGGTTCTCGAGGGCGAGGAAGTTCTCCGTCGCCGCGGCGCAGTGGACGGCGGCCAGGGCGGCCACCGGAGACATCGCCATGTGCAGTGCCATTGCGATGCCGTTTTCCTGGGCGGCGTCGCCGATCCTCTTGGTCTCCAGGATGCCGCCGGAGGTGGCCGGGTCGGGGTGGGCGACGGCGATCGCCCGCTCCCGGAACAGGTCGGCGAACCCCTCCTTCAGGTAGATGTCCTCGCCGGTGCAGACCGGCGTCCCGA
This sequence comes from Gemmatimonadota bacterium, assembly GCA_026706165.1. Next base: position 5,682 of record JAPOZF010000590.1, on the reverse strand, counting down.
CCGCCTCGGACAGGCGCGCGTACTGGTCGGTGAACTGCCAGGGTACCATGTCCTCGTACCAGGCCAGGGAGAACTGGTCGAGCGCCTTTCCGAGCCGGATGCAGGACTCCAGGCCGAGGTGGCCGAAGTGGTCGGCGGCGAGGGGGACCTCGTAGCCGGTCTCCTCGCGCACCTCGGCGACGTACTCGCAGAGCAGGCCGATCCCCCTGTCGCTCAGCTGGATGCCGGTGAAGGGGTGCATCACGGCGCCGCTGTCCAGCATTCCCGGGGGTGCGATGACACAGTCCGGCCGGCCGCGGAGCAGGCCGATCCCGACGTCCATCTTCAGGAAGCGGAACCCCATCTCCATGCGCTGCTTCAGCCGTTTCCCCATCTCGCGGCCGCTGGCGGTGGTCGGGGTGTCGCAGTAGCAGAGCACGCGGTCGCGGAACCTGCCCCCGGCCAGGGCGTAGGCCGGCACTCCGTACGCCCTGCCGGCGAGGTCCATCAGCGCCATCTCCACGGCGCTGACCCCGCCTCCCTGCCGGCCGTGATGGCCGAACTGCCTGATGCGGCGGAACAGCCGGTCGACGTCGCACGGATTCTCACCGAGCAGTCGGGACTTGAGCATCAGGGCGTAGGTCGCGCTGGCGCCGTCGCGCACCTCGCCGTAGCCGCTGACTCCCTGGTTCGTGTCGATGCGGATCAGGCAACTGTGGAACGGGGCCCCGAGCAGACGCGCGACCCGCAGGTCGGTTATCGCCAGGGCCGACGGACGGGAGTGCTGCCGGAGATTCTCCTGCATGGGTGCTTTTCTTTCGCTGGCCGGAAGCCGTTCAGGGTAAACCGGACCCGGCAGGGCGTCAACAAGGTTCCGCCTCTCCCAAGGCCGGTAGAGTTATGCGCTTTCTGAACTGTTGAAATCCGACCCCCGATCGGCCGGAAGGGTCAGCCAGGCAGGGTCGCCTGCCGTCCGGCCGGGTGCCGATCAGCCGGGATCGATCTGCCTGTGGAACTGCCCGACCCCGTCCCTGATGGTCATGATGACCACGCTTTTTGCCGGGTGCCGGTTTTCGTCGTAACCAGCAATTCGGGTTGCCCCGGCATAGTTCCCTGTCGCGGCGAGCTGATCCCGGACAGCCCCGGGCTCGAGGCTGCCGGCGCGCTCGATCGCTTCGAGAAGCAACCTTGCCGCATCGTAGCTCACCGCATCCCCGCCGCTGGGCGCGGCGTCATACAGCGATCGATACTTGTCGATGAACCGGCGCGCACCCGGCTCATCGGTGTCCGGCGAAAAGTGGGTGGTGAAGTAGCTGCCTTCCAGCTCGGCGGTCTCGTCGCCCAGCAGGTTCGGGTTGTCCCACGAGTCGGCCCCGAGAAAGAGCGCCGGTTCGCCCGCGGCGTTCTGCAGCGGCAGGGCCCTCGCCTGCCGGGTCACCAGTGCGATCTCCCCGGCGAACCCGGAAATGAAGAGCGCCTCGGGCCGGGCCTCCGCGATGCGGCCCAGCGGCCCGGCGAAATCCGTCTCGTCGCTGTCGTAGAACTCGTCGGCGGCGACCTCGCCCCCCGAGGCGGTGAAAACGGAGCGGAAGAACCCCGATATCCCCTCGGTGTAGACCTCGCCCCTCCGCGTCAGGACCGCTACCCTGGCCAGGCCCAGCTCTTCCCTGGCGAACTGCGCCATCACCTGCCCCTGGAACACGTCGGTGAAAGCGGCCATGAAGACGAAATCCCCCGCTTTGGTCACCTCGGGGTTGGTCGCCGACGTGGTCACCATCGGCAACCCGCGCCGCTGCGCGAGCTCCGCGACGGCAATCGCATGGGAAGAGCGGTTCGGCCCGACGAGAGCTGCGACTCCGTCTTCTGCGATCATCCTCTCGGCTGTCTCGACCGAGACGGATGCTTCCTCGATTCCGATGCGGGAAACCAGCTCGACCGGCATGCCGAGAACGCCCCCGCGCTCGTTTGCCTCGGCTACCGCTATCCCCGCGGCGTCCACGTAGGTCACGCGGTCCCCGGCGGCGAGAAAACCGATCCTGACGGTTTCCGCCTGCCCCGGCGCAGCCGGATCCTCGCCGCCACAGCCTGCCAGGGTCAGTGCGAGGAGAATTGCCATTTTCAGGGGAAAGTTCGACATCATGTTTTCAGGCCTTCTTGAAGCTGCCGGGACACGGAGGTCCGGTATCGGGGATTCCTGAACGACCTGCAGAAACGACAAACCCCCGAGGGAATCCCTCGGGGGCTGTTGGCAGACAGACCGCCCTGGCGGCGGCTGGGATATTGGTGCGCCCACAGGGACTCGAACCCCGGACCCGCTGATTAAGAGTCAGCCGCTCTACCAACTGAGCTATAGGCGCTGCCCCCAATGTGAGTCTGGGAGACTTGCGTTCGCACTCGCCTTCCGCACGATCGGAACAGTTTGCGGACCGGCAGGAAGCGCCGAAGATAGAACCCCCCCTGTGCACTGTCAACGAATCCAGGTCCCCTTCACGCGCCCCGGATCCGCCTTCGGCGGCCTCCTTGACAGCCCTCAGCGCGCCGTCTAGTGTCCTGTCGCCGAAACAGATCGGCGTAATCCAGCCGGCCTTTGCCGTTGGGATTTCCCGTCCGGGGGCCCCGGTTCAAGAGGATGCGCGAAGGCGGGAGGCACCGGCTTGGAAGGCCGGGCATCCGGAGGCAGGAGACGGGTGGCGGCGGCGGTCCCTGGGCGGCCGCTTCAAACGCGCTGAAATGAAGGCTCACCGTGCTGTTCCGGATCTCGAAACTCGAAAAGGCCCTGCGCGAAAACCCCGGGATCCCCCTGTTCGCCCGGCTCGCCGACGAATACCTGCGGCGAGGGCGGGTCGCCCGGGCGCTGGCTCTCTGCCAGGAGGGTTGCGAGCGCTTTCCCGACTACCCTACCGGATTCCTCCTGCTCGCCCGCTGCTACGAGGCCCGGGGTAACTTCGAAGAGGTGCGCAACGCACTCGACCGGGCGCTGCGGCTCGATCCGGAGAACCCGGCCGCTTTCGCGGCCCTGTCCGCTGCCTGGGAACGGCTCGGTGAGATAACCCTGGCCTTGCAATGCATGCGGCAGGCCGCTTTTCTCGAACCGTACAGCGGGAATCTCAAACGCGAGGCGGAGCGGCTGCGCAGGCGATCCGCTGCGGCGCCGCTGGTCCTCCCCCCCGCGGCGAGGGCGGTTGCGGGCAGTGTGGTGCGGGACGAGCTGAATGAAGAGGATGGCCATCTGGAGGCGGAAACCTCTGAACGGGAGTCGTCTCCGGCAGCCGGTGGGGTTGCGCCCCCTGACGGCGAAGCGGCCGGCGGCCTCTCCCCAAATCCGGAAATCGACCGCCAGACCTCCTCTTGCCCGCCGCCCCGGGAGGCTTCCGGGATCCCGCCCGACGGGGTGCCTGCATCCACCGACGGGCCCGCGGTTGGCGCGGCGGCCCCGGAATCCCGGCCCGGGCAGGATTCCCCCGCCGGACCGGTTTATCCCGGTGCCGGGTCGGGTGCCGAGGGAAATGATAGCCGAACTGGAAGCGAGGGCGCGGCTGATGAAGCCGTAGCGCTGCCTGTTCCGGGACGCGGCAGAGGCGAAGTCGCGGCCGAGGGTGGGTTGTCTCCGGCGGAAGATCCCCCCGGAGAGGCTCCTTCCGGCGGCTCCGGCCCCGATGCTTCCTCCTCCTCGGACAAGGCTGAACCCGGCCTCCGCGACCACGGGCAAACAGGGGTTTTTTATCTGGTGTCGGAGCCGGAGGAGGAAGCCGGCGCCGGGGCCGGGGAACCGCCGGAGACACCGTCGGGAGCCGGGTTGGAGCCGGAGGGGGTTCATGTCTCACTCCCGGGAGAGGAGACGGCTGGCCGGGGAGGCGAAATCGCTCCACCCCACCAAACCGGGCCGGGACGCCCTGTCGCCAGGTTGTCCAGCCGCGAAGACCACGAGCTGATCGGCCTGCTGTCCGAGATCGGGACGGCGGGAGACCGCGCCACGGAGTCAACAGTTGCGGATGCCGGCGGAGAGGAGCGCAGCGCCCCGGTACCGACGGCAACCCTCGCCGAGTTGTACATTCAACAGGGAATCGCCAGCAAGGGGATCGACATTTACCGGGACCTCCTGCGGCGGCACCCCGGCGACGACGCCATCAGGGGGCGGCTCGCGGTCCTGGAAGGGGGCGGCGAGGCCTGAGCGGCCGCCCGATCACATCACCAGAGGAAAGAATGGCTGACACCACCGACTTCCGCAACGGATTCACGATGACCCTGGAGGACGCGATCTACAGCATCGTCGAGTTCCAGCACGTCAAGCCCGGAAAGGGAGGGGCTTTCGTGCGCACCAAGCTCAAGAACGTGCGCACCGGGGCGGTGATCGACCGTACATTTCGCTCCGGAGACAAGGTAGACGAAATCCGCGTCGAGAAACGCGAGATGCAGTTCCTTTACTCCGAAAGCGAGTTTTTCCATTTCATGGACTCGGAGACCTACGAGCAGACGCAGCTGCGGCGCGAAACCGTCGGGGACACCGCCCGGTTTCTCGTCGAGAACGAAACCACCTACGTCTCGGTGGCAGAGGGGGTCCCCCTCGCGGTGGAGCTGCCGAACTTCGTCGAGCTCACCGTGGAGCACACCGAACCGGGCGTCCGGGGGGATACCGCGCAGGGAGCGACCAAACCGGCGACGCTCGAGACCGGGGCGGTCGTCTCCGTTCCCCTGTTCGTCAATCGGGGGGAGAAACTGAAAATCGACACGCGTACCGGCGAATACGTCGAACGGGTGTGAGGACTGCGCCGTGAACGAAAAGAAGCTGCGAAAGCTGATCGAGATCTTCAAGGAGAGCGAAGTCGAGGAGCTGGAGTACCACGAGAGCTTCTGGCGCGGCATCCGCGTGCGTCTCGGAAAACGCCGCGAGTCCGGGGAAAGAATCGTCGAGACCGTGCACCTGCAGGCGCCTCCCGCTCCGCAACCGGCCCCCCCACCCGTTGCCGAGGCTGCCCCCGCACCCGGGGAGGAGGCGCCGCGGGAACCTGAAACCGCCGAAGACCTCCACGTCATCCGCTCCCCCATGGTGGGCACCTTCTACCGCGCCTCGTCGCCGGAGTCCGCCCCGTTCACCGAGACCGCCGAGCAGGTCGCGGTCGGACAGACCCTCTGCATCATCGAGGCGATGAAGATCATGAACGAGATCGAGGCGGACGCCGCGGGTGAGGTCGTCGAAATCCTCGCGGCCAACGGCGACCCGGTCGAGTACAACCAGCCGCTGATGACTCTGCGGACCGCCTAGCCCGTGTTCGAAAAGATCCTCGTCGCCGACCGCGGGGAAATCGCGCTGCGGGTCATCCGCACCTGCCGGGAGCTGGGCATCCCCACGGTTGCCGTCTACTCCGAGGCGGACGCGCGCTCGCTCCACGTCCACATGGCCGACGAGGACGTCTGCATCGGCCCGCCGCCCGGGGAGGCCAGCTACCGCCACTTCGCCAACATCCTCAGCGCCGCGGGACTGACCAACGCCGACGCCGTTCACCCCGGGTACGGACCGCTCGCCGAGAACGCGGATTTCGCCGAACTGTGCGAATCTTGCGGCATCACCTTCATCGGCCCGCCGGTAGCGGCATTCCACCGCATGGGGGACAAAGCCACGGCCAGGCGCTGCATGGAGGAAGCCGGAGTCCCGGTGATTCCCGGAAGCCGCGAGGAGGTCGGCTCCCTCGAGCAAGCCCGCCT
>JAPOZF010000491.1 GCA_026706165.1 Gemmatimonadota bacterium | reverse complement strand
AACGCCCGGCTATTCGAGCGCGGTCAGGTCGATGATCCTCCGTATATCGGGGCCTAGCCGGAACCCGGATCGACGGGCCGCGCTCGAGCTAACCGGCTCCAAGGCCGGTCGCCGGGCTTCGGGGCGTGGTCAGGGGGACCGGGCGTTTCCGGTGCCCAGGCAAGCTCGTCTCAATGCCCCTGTCATCGTCTTGAGGAAGGTCTCGAACCGGATATATTCGCACCTTCGCAACCACTGACGGCAAGGGCGGCCAACTGCCGTGCCCGCCCGGGGAACCCGTCGAATCGAAACGGACAGGAGATACAGAGATGGCGGAATTCGATGGAAAAGTCGTAATCGTGACCGGCGGCGCCCAGGGAATCGGACGCGGCATCTGCGAGGCCTTCGCCCAGGCTGGTGCCAACGTGCTGTGCGGCGACCTCAACGAGCGGACGGGAGAGGCCTTGGCCGGCCAGGGGGAAAGCGCCGGCAGCGGCGAGATCCGCTTTCAGAAGGCGGACGTGTCGCTGAACTCCGGCTGCGAGACCCTGGTGGGCCGCGCCGTGTCGGACTGGGGCGGGGTCGACGTGCTCTGCAACAACGTCGGCATCCAGCCGCCCGACAGCTACGTCCCCGCCCACGAACTGAGCGAGGATCAGTGGGACCGCATCATCGACATCAACCTCAAGAGCTTCTTCCTGATGACGCGGCTCTGCATTCCCGAGATGAAGAAGCGCGGCGGCGGCGCCATCATAAACACCGCCAGCGTCCAGGGGCTGCAGTCGATGAAGGGGGTGGCGCCCTACGCCGCCAGCAAGGGGGGGATTCTGTCGCTGACGCGGCAGCTCGCCCTCGAGTACGCCGAGGACAACATCCGCGTGCTGGCGATCAACCCCGGAACCATCGAGACGCCGCTGGTCACCGACGCAGCCGACGGCCTGGGCAAGCCGCTGGAGGAGATGAAGGCGATCTGGGGGGCCGTGCATCCGATGAACCGCATCGGTCAGCCGAGCGAGATCGGCAGCGTCGCGGTCTTCCTTGCCAGCGACGGGGCCTCCTTCATGACCGGCGAGTACGTCTGCGTCGACGGCGGCATGATGGCCAAGGGGGCCTGGGCCTGAGCTCCCCGGGGTTTCTCGGGCGAAACGGTCCCTGAACTCCGCGAAGGCCTGCCTGCCAGCGCCGCAGCCGCGGCAGGGGGGCCTTCGCTCGCCGTCCCCCCCGGCGCGACTCGCTCAGGCGCCTTGCGAGCCGGGCGCCCCGGCATCCCATTTTGGAAATCTGTCTCTGCTGCGGGACGCTAGCCCTTTCGCGTTTCCAGGTGCGTCGGAAGCCATCCTACAACGGCCTGCTCCGAGTCCTCGTCCCAGAAGAAATACAGCCGGAAACAGCGGCGCGCGTCCCTGGCGCTGCCCTTCTTCAGGTGCCGGTCGAGCAGGCGCGGCTGACCGGCATAGCGAACGCGGTACATGTCGCCGTGCTCTCCGTACCCCGTGCCGCCCAAGGTCGGGGTCTCCTCGATGTTCAGGTTCTGACAAGCCTGCTTGTAGGCGTGCACCCTGCCAGATCCGAACCGCCGCATGGGAACGTAATAGTCCCGGAGCAGAAGCAGGGCTTTGTACAGGAAGGACGGGTCCTGGTAGATGCTTTTTTTGGCGGCGTTTTTGGCTCGCGGCAGGACTTCGACAGATCCTGCAAGGTGGCCGTCGCACCACTGCTCAAAACCATTCAGGACGGTTGGAATCTCCGGCTCTTTCGGGCCTGATCCCTGCCTCAGCGCTTCTTCGAGCATCTCGAGGCGGGCGCGCAGGTTCAGGGCGCGCTGAATCGCCGTTTCGGCCTTTGCCCGGGCTTCGTCACGCTCCTCTTCCGTGGATTTCAGGACGCCTTCGAAGGTCTCTTCCATCTCTTCGCGCTCGGAATGGAGTTCGACGATCCGGGCATCGGCGAGTTCGAGCCTTTCTGCCATGGTCGCATTGGTCTCCCTGGCGCGCCTTATTCGGCGCTCCGCTGCCAGCCGTCGAAGTTGGGCAAAGGAGGGGGGATCGCTGTCGGAATCCGAACGCTTGAATGTGTCCTTCAGTATGTTGCCGGCCAGGAATTTCGCGTACCCGGCAGATCCTCCGTCCCAGGTCTGGATGCGGCGGGCCAAGGCAAACGGGTGTTGGTGCGGTTCATCCACCTCCGGGTTGAAATTCGGCCGGTAGTTTCTGACGGCCCCGTTGTATACGGAAAACTCCTTCCCGAATTCATCGGTCAGGCGGAAGGTCGCCGGCCCGGTGAGGACCGCTGTGTGGGCGGCGCCAAACGTCCTGCGGCATAGAATGTCAACCGGCAGCGACGCTTGTCTTGCATCGGTGCAGGCGACCGGGAGCGACGCGACAATTACCGGCGCCCGGCGGCGGGGGTCGCGGATCAGGTCGCACAGCGACTGAACTTCGTCGACGGAAACCAGCCATGGATGCGGACGGATTGTCCGGGAATCCGTCCCTTCAACGGATACGGCCAGCCGACGACTGTCCAGCGAGGCGGGGCCAAGGGCGGCGATTGGCCGGATGATATCGGGAACCGACCACTCGATGACGAAGTTGTCCAGCCCGCGCCCGGTACACACGAGGCGGGCGCTGACGGCGATTGACCGGTCCGGCAACCGCTTCAGCCCGACCTCCGTAACCCAGGTGAGTTGCGGAATGGACCTGTCGGCATCATCGAGCCGGGCACCCCACACGGCCAGATCGTCCAGGAGCACGGCCGCGGCGTACTGCGCCCCGATTTTCTCGGTCTCGAAGGAGTTTCCCCTCCTGGCCTCCGCGGGGAGCGGTTGCCCGACGCGCTGGGCTATCCATTGCAGGACTCTCTGCCGAGCCGCTGCCAAGAGGTCGTTTTTTCCGCATGGGCTGATCGTGACGGAGATCTGGCTGACCGGCATCACATACGAGTACTGCTCGTGCATATGCCTCTGCACGGGACGCAACTGATCTGCCAATGACGTGTTGTACGGCATCATCGAACCGGCCTCATTCTACACCGGCCAATGCTATGGGCAAAGCCGGCGCGGAAAGTCTCCGGCGCAGACCGGCGAGTGCCTGTCCGCCTTCGCAAGCTTCCGGGGGCGAATCACTACGCAGGTTGCCTGGGGGTGCTCAGACATGGGTTTCCTCCGTGAGCCCGGGGCAAGCGTCCTCCTCATTCGGCGAGCAGTCCCTCCCGCAGGTACCACGAGGTGGTGCGCTCGGCTCCGAGCAGCAGCGGCTGTCCGCTGCGCTGGAGGCGGAACAGCAGCTGCTTCCCGAAACCCCGGTAAGCGCTGACCGGCAGCTCCTGGCCGATCAGCCTCGGGGCGAGCCGGTCCCAGTCGATCAGCCCAAGCCTGGGGAGCTCGTCGATTACCACGGGCCGGTCCGGCCTCAGCCCGGCGCGTTCCCTGGCGAGGCGCAGGGCGGTCATGAGTCCCCCGAGTTCGTCCACGAGCCCGGCCTCCACAGCCTGCGATCCGGACCAGATGCGCCCCCTGGCGACCGCCTCGATCGCTTCGGCCGGCCGCCCGCGGGCGGCGGCCACCTTCCCGACGAAGCGGTCGTAGGTGGAGCCGATCGCCGCGGAGACGATGGCGCGCTCCTCCTCCCGGAGATTGCGGTCCGGCAGCGTTCCGAGGAGAGGAAGCTGCATGCCGAACGGCAGGTCGGCGCGCGCCCCCGCCTGCACGCGATCGGTCGAGAGGCCGAGCTTTTCCTTGAGTCCGCGGTTGTAGAACCAGCCGAAAATCACGCCGATCGACCCGGTCAGGGTCACCGGTGCGGCGACGATGCTGTCGGCGTACATCGAGATCCAGTATCCCCCCGAGGCGGCGACCGCCCCCTGCGAGACGATCACCGGCTTCTCCTCCTTCAGGCGGCGCACCGCGTCGCCGACGAGGTCGGAGGCCAGCACCTCCCCTCCGGGGGAGTCGACGCGCAGGACCACCGCCCTGACGCGGCCGTCCTCGCGCACGCGCTCGATATCGGCGACCAGCCGGCGGGCGCCGATGCCGGAATCCATGGCGCAGACACCGAGTGCGTAGAGCACCGCGAGGCGCGGGGGCTCACCCCAGGAGCGGTCGCGCCGCGGCGCCAGCGAGGCGGGCCCGGCCTCGGCGACGGCCCGGCCCTCGAGGGACTCGATGGCGGCATCGACGGCATCCCAGCGCGCCAGGGTGTCGACGAGTCCGTGAGCCCGGGCGTCCTCGGGCAGGAACAGGGTGACCTCGTCGACGAGACGGTCGACCTTCACCTCCTCGAGACCGCGAGCCGCGGCGATGTCGGCGCGCGCCCGCGAGTAAAGATCGTCGAGGAAGGCCTGCCACTGCTCCCTGTCGGCCTTCGACATCGAGTCGCGGACCAGCGTCTCCATGGCGGACTTGTACTCCCGGTAGCGCAGCTCCTCGACGCCGATCCCGATGCGGTCGAGCGCTCCCTTGAGGTAGGTGCCGCCGGCGACGAAACCCTCGAGCATGAGCAGGCCGGAGGGGTCGAGGAGTATGCGGTCGGCGACCGAGGCGAGGTGATAGAGGCGCAGGCCGGCGTTGTCGATGTAGATCACCACCCGTTTGCCGTCGTCGCGCAGCGCCTGAAGCTGCTGCCGCAGCTCCCAACTGTTCTCGTAGCCGATGCGAATCCCCGAGAGGTTGAGGGCGACGCCCCCGATCCCGGGATCGGTGCGGGCGCGCTCGATCAGGGAAAGCAGGGAGATCAGGGTGCGCGAGCCGTCGAACAGGGCGTGGCGGCGGTACCTCACCGGACCGTTGAGCTTCATGTGCAGGTAGCGCGGGCGCACCCGTTTCAACGGGGACATGCCGTCGCCCTGGAAACCGGCGAGACTGACCGAGTACAGGCCGCGCGGGCTCTCGCCGCCGTCGCCGTCCAGATCGACCAGGCTTCCGGTCTGCACGGCGCTGTCCCCGAGCCCGAACCGCAGACCGACGGCCGCGAAGCGGTCGTTGCGGTAGCGGGCGCTGAGCGCGAGGCCGTGCCACAGCTCGAAGGCGGCGCCGGCGCTCCAGAAGCGGTCGCCCCCGGCCCTGTCGTTGGCTGCCGCCGCGTCGGCGAAAAGGGTGAGGCGCGGCGACCCCAGGGGCCGTACCCCGACGTCCACCGCAGCTTCCCGGGCCCGGGCCCGCAGGTCGGAGGTCCAGGTGAGGCCGAGAGAAAGGCGGGGGGAAGGCCGCAGCAGCGAGCCGAGGGAGAACAGGCTCTCAGGCCGCAGGGTGCGCGGGCCTCTTCCCCAGCCGAAACCGGCGCCGAAGCTGGCGGCGCGGTCACCTCCGGAGATGGCGAGCCGGTACTCGTCCACCTCCCACTTGCCGCGGTCGTTCAGCGACCGCCGCAGGAGGCCGAAACCGATCCCGGGGAGGGCGGTGAACGTCCCCCATTCATTGCCGCCCCCGGAGCCGCGGTCGGACCAGGCGAAGGTCGACTCCAGGCCGCGGACGTGGGTGAGAACCGCGGGGTTTACGAAGCCGTAGAGACCGCCGTTCGCCCCGGGGACCGCGGGCATGAACTCGCTGCGCCCGGCGTAGGGCGCGAAGGGTCGGACAGGGTCAGAACTGCCGGCCCCCCCGGACGAAGCCGCGGCCAGCAGGACCGCGATCACGGCTTTCGAAAGGCGGCCGGGACTGAGGCCGGGCGGAATCGTCGCGCCGGCAATGACTGACGGGAGCGCGGCAAGGAGCGCGCGAACAGCATGCATTCGCCAAAGCCCCGGGCTGGCGGGGACCTGGGGTGGCTGCCTCGGGGCAGGAAGGCAGGGGATTACGAACTCTCCTGTTCCCTGAAGAACTCGACGTCCCCCCGGCCTTCCCGCAGCACCTCGATCCGGTCCCCCACGAGGGAGACGACGGTGCTCGGCTGCACCGGCAGCACCCCGCACTCGAGGATCAGGTCGACCCGGGAGCCGAACTCCCTTTCGAGCTCTAGCGGATCGGTGAGCACCTCCTGCTCGCTGCGGTTGGCGCTGGTGCTGAGAATCGGGCTGCCGAGCTCTCCGACAAGGCCCCGGGTCAGCGGGTGATCGGGGATGCGGATGCCGACAGTCTTCTGCCGGCTGCGCAGCAGCCGCGGCGTCTCCCGGGTCGCCGGCAGCACGAAGGTGTAAGGTCCCGGCAGGAAACGCTTGAGGATGCGGTGCGAGAAGTTGGTGACGCGGGCGTAGCGGCTGATCGCGGTCAGGTCGGGGCAGATGAAAGACATCGGTTTCTTCGCGTCCCGTCCCTTGAGCTGGCGGATGCGTTCGATGGCCCCCTTCACCTCGATGTCGCACCCGAACCCGTAGATCGTGTCGGTCGGGTAGATGACGACGCCTCCCCCGCGCAGCACTTCCGCGGCGCGGCGAAGCCAGCGCCCTTTCAGGTGGTCGGGGTCTATGTGCAGGACATCCGCCATGGCTGGAAATAAAGCCCCGGCCGGCGCCCCTCATCAAGAATGGACGCCCCATTCCGGTTTGAAGGCGGCGAGCCACGCCGGTTATCTTTCTCCGTTCCCATGGCACACACGGTAATTGGAACCGCCGGTCACATCGACCACGGCAAGACCCTGCTGGTCAAGGCCCTCACCGGCACCGACACCGACCGCGCTCCCGAGGAGAAGGCGCGCGGCATCACCATCGAGCTCGGTTTCGCCTTCCTCGGGGAGGAGGCGACGATCGTCGACGTCCCGGGGCACGAGCGCTTCGTCAAGACGATGGTCGCCGGCGTCAGCGCCATCGACGTCGCCCTGATGGTGATCGCCGCCGACGACGGGGTCATGCCGCAGTCGCGGGAGCACCTCGACGTGCTCGAGCTGCTCGGCGTGGAGCGGGGGATCGTCGTCGTCAACAAGGTCGACCTCGTCGACGAGGACTGGCTGCAGCTGGTCGAAGAGGAGATCGCCGAGCTGGTCGCCGGGACGTTCCTCGAAGGGGCCGAGGTCGTCAGGGTCTCCGCCCTTACCGGCGCCGGAGTCGGGGAGCTGCGGCAGTCCCTCGAGAAGCTGACCGCCGCCACCGGGGAGAGGCGGGCGGAGGGACCGTTCCGGCTGCCGGTCGACCGCGCCTTCGTCGTCAAGGGGTTCGGCATGGTCTGCACCGGCACCGTGCTCTCGGGCGACCTGCAAGGGAGCGGATCTGTCGAAGCCCAGCCCGAAGGCAGGCGGCTGCGCGTCCGCGGACTGCAGAAGCACGGCCGCTCGGTCCCCTCGGTCGCCGCCGGGGACCGTGCCGCGGTAAACCTGCCGGGGATCGAGCAGGATGAGATCCGCCGCGGCGACGTGCTGTGCGAGGAGGGGGTGTTCGCGCCGACCTTCATGGTCGACGCGCGCCTGCGCCTGCTCGCCTCCTGCCCGAAGGAGCTGGTCCAGCGCGCCCGCGTGCGCCTGCACCTCGGCACCGCGGAGGTGCTGGGCCGCGTCGTCCTCCTCGACCGGGAGGTCCTGCTGCCGGGGGAACAGGCGCCGGTGCAGCTGCGCCTGGAGTCCCCGGTCCTCGCCGCCTGGGGAGACCGCTTCGTCATCCGGCGCTACTCCCCGGCGCTGACCATCGGCGGGGGCCGCGTCCTAAACCCGCACCCGGAGAAGCACAGCGGCTCCGGAGACGGCGTCGCCGCCGCGCTCGAGGGGCTCGACGTCGACGAGCCGGCCGCCGCGGTCGCCCCCCTCGTCCGGCTCAGCCGCGACGCCCTGGCGCGCGAAGGCAGACTCGCCGGGGATCTCGGCATCGCCGGCGACCGCCTCTCGGCCCGGCTGGCGGCGATGGAAGAGGCCGGAGACCTCGTGCGCACCGCGGTCGACAACGAACCCTGCGTCGTCCCGGGGGAGGTCTGGCGGCGGACCGCCGAAGAGATGCGGGCCCGGCTCGCCGCCTTCCACGAGGCCGACCCGCTGCGCCCCGGGATGAACCGCGAGGAGCTGCGCAAGGCCTGCGCCGGCGGGCTGGCGGCGGAGCTGTTCGAGCGCATCCTCGAGCGCGAGGAGCGGGAGGGCCGCGTCGCCGTCTCCGGAATCACCGTGCGCCTCGCCGGCCACCAGATCTCCTTTACCGGGGAGGAGACCAGGCTGCGCGGCCGCATCGAGGCGGAGCTGAACAAGGCAAAGCTGGAAGAGATACCCGACGCCGGGGGGCTGGCGCCGCGGCTGGGGGCCGACCCGGGGCAGGTGGAAAGGATTCTGCGCGCCATGCAGAGCCTCGGAGTGGCCGTCCATCTCGAGGGCTCCCTGGTGCTGCACGAAGCCCGCCTGCGGGACGTAAGGGAGGAGCTGCGCGCATATCTCGAGGGCCGCGAGGAGATCAACGTCGCG
>JAPOZF010000083.1:1006-8294 GCA_026706165.1 Gemmatimonadota bacterium | reverse complement strand
GTTGATGATCGTGGGGACGTAGAGGGCCAGCAGCAGCGAGCCGCGGGTCGGGGTACGGCTCCCCGTCATCGATCGCGGATCGCCTCAGGCCCCGGCAGGCGGGGCCGCTCCCGGTCTTCTGCTTCCTTGACAAAGCCGGTGGATACAGCCGCCGGAAGCCCGGGCTTTCTGACAGCCAGTGAACCACCCCCATCCGGGGGGCCGCGCCTGCGGGGCAGGTGAATCGGCCGGCTGCACATCCCGGCCGCCCCCCTTTCCGGGAGGGCGGCCCGGGGGCGGGCAGGCCCCCGGAACCGGCTCAAGCCATCGGCTCGCGGCGTTCGCACAGCTGCAGGGCGAGCCCCCAGGGGTCGCGCAGCATCGCCATGCGGTCCCCCGAGGCGTTCTCCGAGACCCCGCCGAGAGCGGTGGCCCCGGCCGCGGTCAGGCGCTCGTGGTCGGTGCGGGCGTCGTCGCTGGCGAAGGCGATGTGCAGCAGCAGCGGGTTCATCGACCCGTAGTCGGGGACCTCGTCCGGCAGGGCGCGGTAGATCTCGAGCACCAGGCGGCCGCTGCTGTCGGCGAGGAAACGGGTGTCGGCGGGCGGGTCTCCGGCGCGCACGACCTGCATGCCGAGGTGGCGGCAGTACCAGTCGGTCATGGCGACGGGATCCTCGACGTTGACGGCGAAGTGCTCGACGTGAAGTGCCATGGAACGGCTCCTCTGAAGGGAAAGGGGAACTCCAACAACCCGCTGAAAAAACCCCATCCGGGATGCCTGCCTGCGGCGGGCAGGCGGCCGGCCCCGGGGGTCCCGCCTGCAAGCGCGACTCGTCAACGGGATGACATGCGTTGTCGGTGGAATCGGCGGGCGCTACGTTCTTTTCGATTCCAGTCCGCGCGCCCGCGGCGCGACCGCAAATATAGAAAACCCGCCCCCTGACTCGTGAAGATCGCCGTACTGCTCTCGGGAGGAGTCGACAGCTCCGTCGCCCTGCGCCTGCTCGTGAACGAGGGGAAGCACGAGCTGCGCGCCTGCTACCTGAAGGTCTGGCTCGAGGACGACGCGGTGCTCGCCGGCGCCTGCCCCTGGGAGGAGGACGTCCGCTACGCCCGCGCCGTCTGCGAGCAGCTCGGCGTCCCCCTGGATATCGTGCCGCTCCAGGCGGAGTACCTCGAGCGCGTGGTCGGCTCCGCCCTCGGCGAGTTGAAGGCCGGGCGCACCCCGAGTCCGGACATCCTCTGCAACCAGCGCATCAAGTTCGGGGCCTTCCTAGGGCGGGTGGGAGACTGCGGCGCCGTCGCCTCCGGGCATTACGCGCGCCTCTGCCGGGAGAACGGCCGGACCCTCCTGCTGCGCGCCGCCGACCCGGTCAAGGACCAGACCTACTTCCTGTCGAACCTCCGCCAGAGCCAACTGCAGCGACTGCTCTTCCCGATAGGCCACCTCCAGAAACAGGAGGTCCGGGAACTGGCCGCCCGGTTCGGACTGCCTACGAAGGACCGCAAGGACAGCCAGGGTATCTGCTTTCTCGGCAAGATCGACTACCGCGAATTCGTCGCCCGCCGCCTCGGGAAAAGGGAGGGGGCCATCCTCGAAAAGGGGAGCGGCCGCGAGCTCGGCAGGCACCAGGGATACTGGTTCTACACCATCGGCCAGCGCTTCGGCCTCGGCCTCGGGGGCGGCCCGTGGTACGTCGTCGCCAAGGACCTCGAGCGCAACCTCGTGTACGTCGCCCACCGCGACGCCGCCGAAACCCGGCAGCGCCGTCAGTTCCGCGTCGAGCGCCTCAACTGGATTTCCGAGCCGCCGCAGCGGACCGACCTGCAGTGCAAGCTGCGCCACGGCCCCGGGACGACCGCCTGCCGCATAGATCCAGGGGCCGACCCGGTGGCCGTCACCCTGGAGCGTCCCGACCCGGGGATCGCCAGCGGCCAGCACGCCGTGTTCTACGACGGCGAGCGCTGCCTCGGCGGCGGAGTCATCATCTAGCGCAGAAACGTGACCGAGCCCCATCCCAAACTCCTCGAGCTGCTGGAGGGGGCCTCCGACATCCTCGTCTTCACCGGCGCCGGAATCTCGACCGCGAGCGGCATCCCGGATTTCCGCGGCCCCCGGGGGATCTGGAAGACGCGCCGGCCGGTGTACTACCAGGACTTCATGACCTCGGAACGGGCGCGGGTCGAGGCGTGGGAGTTCAAGCTCGAGGGGTGGGAGCAGTTCCGCGGCGCCAGGCCGACCCCGACCCACGAGGCGATCGTCGAGCTCGAGCGCGCCGGCAAGCTGCTGATGGTGGTGACCCAGAACATCGACGGGCTGCACGGCAAGGCAGGCACCTCCGGCGACAAGCTGATCGAGATCCACGGGACCAACTCCGAGATCGAGTGCCAGACCTGCGGCGAACGCTCCGATCCGGAGCCTCACTTCGACTTCTTCAGGGAAACCGGCCGTCCTCCGGCCTGTCCCTGCGGCGGTTTCCTGAAGTCGGCGACGATCAGCTTCGGCCAGGATCTGGTCGCAGCCGACCTGCGGCGGGCCGCGGAGATGGCTGCCAGGGCCGATCTCGCAGTCGCCCTCGGATCGACCCTGGGAGTGTACCCCGCCGCTTCCATTCCCCTGATGGCCGCCGAACGCGGGGCGCCCTACGTTATCGTCAATCGCGGCGAGACCGATCAGGACGCGCACCCGGGGGTAACCCTGCGGCTCGACGGCAGCGTCGACGAGCTGTTCGCCCCTGCTTGCCGCGAGGCGTGCCGGCAACCCCGGCAGACCGACCGGAAGTCGAAATGACCGAACCCGACCTGAAGTCCCTGACCCGGATCCAGCTGGACCAGTTCCACCAGAAAGGCTTCCTGGTGATCGGTCCCCTGCTGGAGGAAGGGGAAGTGCGCGAGCTGAGGGAGGAGTACGACCGCCTGTTCGCCGAAGCCCGCGAGACCGCCAGGATGCGCAACCTCTCCAGCGCCGACGGAGAGGCGGCCACCGAGGCGGACGAGGAGATGCTGCAGATCATGCAGATGTGCGAGCGCAGCATCCTCTACCGCCGGCTTCTGTACGACGACCGCCTCCTCGACATCGCCGAAGACCTGATCGGCCCCAACCTGCAGCTGTTTCACGACCAGGCCCTGTACAAGCCTCCCCGCCACGGCGGCCCCATCCACTGGCACCAGGACAACGGCTACTGGAAGTGCCTGCCGGCAAACCTCGTCAGCTGCTGGCTGACCCTCGACGACGTCGACGTCCACAACGGCGCCATGCACCTGATCCCCGGATCGCACCTGCGGCCGGAACGGCACGAGCGCCAGGAGGGGACGCCGCTGTTCGACCTCGGCGGCCAGGTCGACGCGGAGCGGGCCGAGGTGGTCGAGCTGCCCGCGGGAGGGGTGATGTTCCACCACTGCCAGGCCCTGCACCACACCCCGCGCAACAAAACCGACCGGGAGCGCCGCGCCTTCGCCATTCACTACATGAACCCGGGAACCCGCTCCCTCAGGGACGGCGAGTACCTGCCGGTGAGCTTCTCGCGGCCGCTGCTCAGAATGCACATGTAGAAGGGGAAGCCCGTGAAACAGTACCACTCCCGCATGGACTTCCTGACGGTGCTTATCAACCTGCTGGCGGTCTTCATCATCGACGCGGCGGCCCTGTTCGCCTCGTCGAAGGCGCTGGTGCGGGAAACCGGGCTCACCTCGTTCGGCCTCTTCATCGGGGCGGTCGCCGCGCCGGTCGCCCTGCTGCTCTTCTTCTTCCCGGTGCGCTACTTCCTCGGCGATTCCCAGCTCGTCGTCCGCAGCGGTATCCTGCGCTGGCGCATCCCGGTCGAGAACATCCTCCGCGCCGTGCGCCTGCGCAGCATCGCTCCGTCTCCGGCGCTGTCGCTGGAACGGATCCGCGTCGACTACTCGAAGGGGAGCCGCGTCCGGCGGATCTTCCTGTCGCCGGCCGACCGCACCGGGTTCCTCAACGACCTGGCCATGCTCGACCGCGGGCTCCACCACGACCAGAACGGACTGGTGAGGCTCGCAGGCAGGATCATGCCGCTCCAGGGCCGGGCCCGCTGAACGCGGCCCGCTCCCCTATCCGGGCAGCTGCGCCCAGGCGGTCACGTGAACCGGCAGGGCGAGCGGGCATTTCGACGCCGCCACTTCCCGCCGTACCCGGTCCGCCAGGGTGTCGACATCGACCTCCTCCGCGGTGGCGATCCCGAACTGCACGAGGAGCGGCAGCAGGCTGCCGAAACTGGCCGCGGCGTACGGGAACCCCGCCCAGTTCTCCGGACCTCCGACCGGGGCTTCGAAATGCATGTACGGCGCCGGCAGGCCGGCCTCGACGAAGGTGCGGTACAGGTCGAACCCCATGCCGACATGCGCCCCGGAACGCTCGAACACCTCGATGACCCAGTCGATCAGCTTGTTGGCCACGGGGGTCTCGGGACGATGCATGCTCCGGTAGATGTTGAAGTCCGCCTCCTGGAAGGCGGCGACCCCGCCCGGGCGCACGCGGGCGGCGAGCTGTTTCAAGGCCTCCGCCGGATCCGCCATGTACATCAGGACCAGGCGGCCGATCAGGGCGTCGAAGCCGTCCCCGAGATCGAGGGTGCGGGCGTCCCCGGCGATGAACTCGACGTTCTCCAATCCTGCTGCACCCGCCCGCTCCCGGGCGGTCTCGAGAATCTCCGGGTTGACGTCGACGCCGACGACCGAGCCTTGCGGACCGACCAGGTCCGCGGCCGCAGTCGCCACCTCCCCGGTGCCGCTGCCGACGTCCAGCACCTTCATGCCGCTGCGCAGGCCCGCCTCCCGGAGAAAGCGCCGGGTCACGGCGTCGTAGAGCTGGGACTGCTGAATCAGGCGATCCTCCTCCTCCTTGCTGCGTCCCATCGTATATATCGCATCGCTTTTCGACTCGCTCATGGGGGTCGATCCTTCTCCTTTTTTCCGGCGGTATTCCGCGGTTGGTAGGTACGGTGAGCGGCTTGGCTGTCCAAGGAATGGTCGGGCAGGATCAGCAGCCAGCAGCTCCCGGGATTGGTCCGGTATTCTTACTATCCCGCAGCCGGGAGTCAAACCCCTCGGCTCCCCCGGAAGCGTCTCGTTCACGCCTCGAACCGGATACCGGATGCGGCACCACTTCAGGAGATGATGCGTGACCGGCGCGAAGATCGACAGCGTTACCATTAGTCTCGAAGAACCCGCATGGGTGAAGTGGACCCTTCTCCTGTCCGTTCTGGCCTGGGCTGTTGTTTCCGTCCTCCAGTACGCTACGGGACAGCACCCGGTGCTGTGGCTGGTCGCCACCGCCCTCTCCCTGCTGAGCATTCTCTTCGGTATGCTGCGCCGTGCGAGGACGGGGCAGGGGATGTCGGACGCCTATCTCCGCGTCGACCCCGGGGGGATGCGGATCAAGCGGCTTCTGTCCCGGCCCCGGCGCTTCCCCTGGAAGCAGGTGCAGCGGGTGTGGCTGCGGAGTGTCGTCGTCGAGATCGACCTGCGGGGAGGCCGGCGCGAGCGCTGCGTTCTAATTGGCGAAACTCGGATAGATTGAAAGAGGACCGATGACAACGGCCAGAACGCAGTCTTCGCCCTGGGATGCGGCGGATTACCTGACGACCGAAGAGGACATCGCCGCCTACATCGAAGCAGCATTCGAAGACCGCGACGCACGCCTGATTGCTGCGGCTCTCGGCGATGTCCCGAGGGCCAGCGGGATATAGCCTGGAGATCATGGGCGCGTTTGCCATGAAAGTCGACGTTGCGGACCCGCAAGGCCGTAACTACGAACAGTCGAAGTCATGGTCGATTCCGGGGCGACTTACACGGCACTTCCGGCTTCGATCCTCGAACGCTTGGGCGTGGTTGCGCACGACGCCCGCAGGTTCGTCCTCGCCGACCGCAAACCGCGTCGAGCGGGGCTTCGGCAGGACCTGGATGCGGCTGGACGGCCGCGAGGAGGTCTCGCCGGTGGTGTTCCGGGAGGAAGGGGCGCAACCGCTGCTGGGCGCCGTGACCCTCGAGATCTTCAGCCTGGGCATTGACCCGGGGAACGGGCGGCTGATTCCGGTGGACGCGTTCATGCTGGAGGCGGAACCGGGTAGAAGAAAGAAACGCGGGAGCAGTTGCATGAAACCGGACAACGACAGAAAACGGAAACAGGAAAGAGATGATGCCGCTGGGCTCACTCCTTCGGTTGCCGAACTCCAGCGGCTGATTGGCCCCTCCCCCGGCTACCGGATGCTGACTCCGTACGAGATCGAGTTGCTGCGAAGGAGCAAGCGGGAGATCTCCGAGGTCGTTGGCAATCTTTTGGTCCCGGCCTCATTGAAGCCCCCTCGGGAAAATTTATAGAGGGGTGAGGGATCACGAAGTTTCCGCGATCTTTTGGTCGCGGCCTCATTGAAGTCCCGGGGTGAGTGTCCGTGCTGGCCGCGCCCGAATCCTTAACGGAGCACTTGTAACAGTTTCTGCCCGTCTTTGCCGATCATTCGAAGGGCGGTGACGGGGGCATCTATCCGCTTGCGCGATTCATCCAGGGCGTTCTGGCAACACATCAGGAAGCCGCCTGCGCCGTCTCAAACCTGCCGGTGCCGGCCGCTATCTCCGGTTCGATATCTGAAAGCGATGGCCCTCGGGGTACCAACCATCGCACACCACCAGGTCGCCGAAGGTCTCGACCTCGCATCGGGGCGCCGCGGCGGACGAGCTCATCCCGCATCGCGGGTACGTCCTCCGCGAAAACGACTGCGCGAACACCGCCGGGGGGAGGGCCCCTGCACCCTCAAGCCCTGACGACGCCGCGGACCAATGCCTTAACTTACTGCTGTTCAGCAGGAGAAACGCGACAGGAGAGTATCGATGAGACTGGGAGTGGCATTCTGGCACGGGATCCTCCCGGAGCGGGTCGACCGCACCCTCGAGCGCCTCGAGGGAATCGGGGTAAAGGGGCTCGGCCATATCGCCGTGCAGGGCTGGAGCGACGCGGAGATCCGGGAATGCGCCCGCAAGTTCGTGGACCGGGGGATGTTCGTCGGCGAGGTGACCCTGTACCAGTGCGGGTGGCCGCTGGCCGGCACCGATTCGG
Organism: Gemmatimonadota bacterium; assembly: GCA_026706165.1. The sequence goes on along the minus strand of JAPOZF010000083.1, from coordinate 1,237 downwards.
CGCAGCGCCGGGAAGCGGTGGCAACCCTGGCAAAGGGGTTCGAGAACGCCGCCGTTCTCAACGCCCGCTGCGTCGGCGTCAGCGTCATCGCCGACGGCCCCGGGGACGGGGACCTGTGGTCGGAGGACCTCTGGAAACGGCTGGTATCGGGCGCCGCCGAGGCCGCGGCCGAAGCCGAGCGCATCGGCGTCGACATGGCCTTTCACCCGGGGAACCGCGGCCCGCTCGACG
>JAPOZF010000083.1:0-996 GCA_026706165.1 Gemmatimonadota bacterium | reverse complement strand
CCCCGGAGCAACTCCGCCGCATCCTCGACGAGGTCGCCTCGCCGCGCCTCAAGGTCATCCTCGACCCCGTCAACATGACCGACCACCGCAACTACCACGACAACACCGGCTTTCTCAACCGCTGCTTCGACCTGCTCGGCGACGACATCATCGCCGCCCACGCCAAGGACGTACACTTCGACTACCGGCACCTGATCACCAAGCTCGACGAGGTGCCGCTCGGCATGGGCGGAATGGATTACGAGACCTACCTGCGGCGCCTCGACCAGCTCGACCCCGGGGTGGTGCTGACGATCGAGCATTACCGCGACGTCGGCGTCTCCGGGACCGTGGCCTCCCCGGTGTACGTCAGCTACCCGGAAGGGGACCGGGAGAACCGGCGCGCCCGGGAGTTCGTAGAGCAGGCGGCGCAGCGGGTCGGCGCCCGGATCAACTGAGACACCTGAACGGGAAAAGGTTCGCGAAGATGAGACTTGGAGCGGCATTTTGGGGCGGGGTGAGCGTCGACGATCCGCAGGACGCCGTCGACCGGCTCGACACCATCGGCGTCACCGGCACGGTGCTGGTGCCCGGGGTCGACGGGTACAGCGACGGGGAGATCGACCGGGTCCGCACCTGTTTCGAGGCGGGGGGCAAGTTCGTCGCCGAGGTCGCCGCCTACCGGCACGGGTACATCGCCAGCGACGACGAGCAACAGCGCCGGGGCGGAATCGCCTTCCTGAAGAAGGTCCTGCGCGACGCGCGGAAGCTGGACGCCTGGTGCGTCGGGATCAGCCGGCCGTTCGGCGCCGACGGCGACTGGTGGTCGCAGGCGACCTGGCGGCGGCTGTGCGCGTCCCTGGAGGAGGCGGCCGAAACCGCCGCGGAGGTCGACGTCCCCATCGCCCTGCACCCGACCAACGGCGCCCCGATCGATTCGCCCGAGCAGCTGCGGCGGCTGATCGACGACGTCGGCTCCCCGCACCTGAAGGTCATGCTCGACCCGGTCAACATGAG
>JAPOZF010000350.1 GCA_026706165.1 Gemmatimonadota bacterium | reverse complement strand
CTCTCTGCGAGGAGAAGGGGGTGCGCGTCGTCATCGGCGGCCCCTACAACTCGGGGATCCTCGCTACCGGCGCCGCCGAGGGGGCGTACTACAACTACGCTCCCGCCCCGCCCCGCATCCTCGACCGCGTCGCGGCCATCGAGGCGGTCTGCGGGCGCCACGGGGTGCGCCTGCCCGCCGCGGCCCTGCAGTTCCCGCTGGCGCACCCGGCCGTCGCCTGCGTCATCCCCGGCGGCCGCACCCGCGCCGAGCTCGAGGCCAACGCCGCCCTGCTCGAGGAGGAGATCCCCGCCGGGTTCTGGTCCGAGCTGAAGGATCAGGGCCTCGTCGACCCGGCCGCGCCGCTGCCCTCCTGACCCAACCGCACGAAAAACCCGGGAAAACCGCCATGACCGTCGAAGCCCTGAAGAGCCTTGACCTCCGCCGGGAAGCCGCCCGCTACATGCCGGGCGGCGTCGGCGCCGCCGGCCGCATCAACTCCTGCCTCGGCTACGCCCTGCACATCGAGTCCGCCGAGGGCTGCCGCATCCGCGACGTCGACGGCAACGAGTACATCGACTTCAACCTCGCCCACGGCGCCGCCTTCCTCGGGTACAACCACCCGGCGACCAGGCAGGCGATGGAGTCGGTCCTCGAGGCCGGCATCCTGTGCGGGTACGAAACCGAGGCCCACGTCGAGCTCGCCCGCCGCATCACCCAAATCATCCCCTGCGCCGAGGCGGTGCGCTACGGCAACACCGGCTCCGAAGGGACGATGATCTGCGTGCGCCTGGCACGGGCCCACACCGGCAAGCCGAAGATCCTCAAGTTCTGGGGGCATTTTCACGGGCTCTACGACTACGTGATGTACAACTCCCACTCCCCCCTCACCCCCGTCGAGCCGGGAAGCATCATACCGCCGCAGCGGGAATCGGCCGGCATGCCGGAGATGCTCGACGACCTCGTCGTCGTCGTCCCGTGGAAGGACGAGGCCGCCCTCGAGCGCGCCATCGATCAGCACGGAGACGAGATCGGCGGCATCATCATGGAGCCGATCAACTACAACCAGGGCTGCATCACGGCCGACGCCGGGTACATGCGGTTCGTCCGCGAGCAGGCCACCGCCAACGGCATCGCCCTCATCTACGACGAGACCCTGTCGGCCTTCCGCACCGGGCCGGGCTGCGCCCAGGGGCATTACGGGGTCACCCCCGACCTCTGCGTGCTCGGCAAGGCGGTCGCCAACGGCGGCGCCGTGGTCGTAATCGCGGGGAAAGCCGCGATCATGAACCAGGTGAATCCGCAGGGGGAGGTCTGCCAGAGCGGCACCTTCACCGGCAATCCGCCGGCGATCAACTGCGCCCTCGCCTCGGTGAACGAGATCACCGGCTTCGGCTTCTACGACCACATCGAAATGGCTTCGCAGCGGTTGTACGCCGGGATGGCGGAGATCTTCGACAGGGCCGGCGTGCCCGCCCGGGTCCAGGGGCTGGGCGCCCGCTTCGGGATCTTCTTCGGGTTCACCGATCCGGTGGAACGCTTCGACGACACCTTGAAACGCGACCGTGAGACGGGCACGCGCTTCATCCGCGCCTGCGCCGGCAGCGGCGTCTACTTCCACGACTACGGCGACCTCGTGGCCGGCCATCACGGCGTTTCGGCCTCGCACTCCCTCGCCGACATCGACGAAGCCCTCGACCGCATCGAGAGCGCCGTCGCCGCCATGCAGTAACAGCCTCCGGTCGCGGAAAAAGCCGGCACCGGGACGCCGGTCCATCCCGGTTCGGCCTGCCGGTTTCGTCAATCCGTCTCCGCGACGGGACGCCAGCGCCCCGGACCGCCCGATCCGGACGCGGGGGTACTTTCCGGCAAGCCCCCTCCTGGCCCGCCCCCGTCCCCGGGAATTCCAGGCGGAAAAAAACCCCGTCGCGGGCATGGGTGCCGAATTCGCGGTTCCTTCTTATATTTTGGAAATCAGCCGCCTTTGTGTGTCGGATTTGCCTGCGCTTATATGTTTGTCAAATTCGCCATTAAACCAACTGCAAACTCTTGATTATAAGGAAGGAGCTACATGCCTGACCTAGGTAAAGCACTCAGAGAAGAAATGTCGCGAGTGGCCGGCAGAGAACTGCGAAGCGCCTTAAACCCGCTCAACGATCAAATCCGCAGTCTGGAACGGGAAGTGACTGCGCTCAGGTCGCAGATTGGCGGGGGGCAGGGGACCGCGGCCAAGTCCACAGGGAAGCCCTCCGGCAACGCCAAGGCCGCCGCCCCGACTCAGACCGCGATCAGGATTACCCCGGCATCGATCAAGAAGCATCGCAAGCGGTTGCGCCTTTCCCAGGCCCAGATGGGCAAGCTCCTCGGAGTCAGTGCCATAACCATCCTCAACTGGGAGCAGGGCAAGTCGAAACCGCGCGCCGCCAACAGGGAAGCGATCGCCGAGCTGCGCGGCATGGGACGGAAGGACGCCGAGCTGACGCTCGCGGGATTGAGCTGAAGGGTTAGGGCGCAACAGACGGAAACGCCCCGCGGCTGACTCTCGGGTGGTTCTGTCTGTTTCTTCGTCGTGTTGTTCTTGTAGTTCCTGTCAGGAGCTTCCCGGTTTTCGCTACCGGTTCAATCCTGCAGGCTGTTTGAAACAGGGACGCCGTTTCGCCGGTCACTCATATAGTGGAACCGCAAACGGCACGGTCCTTCGAAAGTGAAGCCGGGGGAGGCATAACGCCTTGCCCGGCTTCACTTTTTCGTTCCTGCGGAATCATGCGGACCGTCGGTCTTCCTCCCCCTCGCTGGCGGGTCTTCCCGCAGCCGAAGCGCTGGCGGAACAAGGGTTCTTTACTGTTCCTCCCTTGAGTTCCGCCAGTTCAACTCCACCTGTCCGATACGTTCGTCGCGCCATTCGACGCTGTTTCCGTAGCGGTCCCGAAGCCCCTCGATATACTTCTGGAACGCCTCGCTGTTCCTCGCCTGCCTGACCTGGCGCCGAAGGATCGGTGTCAACTCCTCGAACGACCGCGGCCTCGCGGGCAGCTGCCTTCCGACGCGCACGACCGTGAACCCGCCCTCGACCTCCAGCGGCCCCAGCAGAACTCCTACTTCCGCTTCAAGGACGATGTCGAGGAGCCGCCCCCATTTCTCCCGCTCCCCTTCGTTGAGGTGGAAATGCCCGCCGGCGTCTGCGGCGCCCTGACGGACGCTGTGGTCCCGGGCCAGCTTCTCCATGTCGGCGCCGGCTTCGATCCGCTGCCGCAGCGAGTCGGCGGCGTGCGCTGACTCGGCGAGGATCTCGATCACCTCCACCGACGCCGGCAGCGCGAACTCTCCCTTGATTTCCTCGTACCGTTCCCGCAGCTCCTCCTCCCCGGGAGCGCCGACCTTGTCGAGAACCTCCCGCCGCCGCACCTGGTTGACGAGCAGGCGCTTCAGCTCCAGCTCCACCGCCGCGGTGAACTCCCCGGTTTCGTGAAGGCCGCGGCGCTCCGCTTCCAGCACCGCCACGGTGTCGGCGATCACCCAATGGCGGAGAGCCCGGGCGACCGAGGCGCTGTCTGCGAGGGCCGGCGGTTTCATGCGCTTCCCGGCCAGGATCCGGCCCGCTTCCCGCGCCGAGAGCTCCCTGCCGCCGGCCCAGGTCAGGGCCGGGGCGTCCGGGTCGAGCCCGGCCCCGGAATCCCGGCGCGCCGCCCGCGCCATGGCGACCACCGCTTCGGGGTGGTAGGCGACCTCAAACCTCCGTTCCAGCTCCTCGAGCCAGGCCTGGCGGCGCGCCGCCTCCTTGCGGCGCTTCAGGGCCGCGCCCACCGCCGGCCCCGCTTCCTCGACAGAAACCGGGACCGTGTCGAGGACGGTCAGAAGCTCGAAGCCTCTTCCGGCGGCCAGGGGGCCGGCGACCTCCCCCGGAGCCAGTCCCCGGACCGCGTTCCAGAGCTCCCCGGGCAGCTCACCGGGCCCGAGGTAGCGCCCCAGGTCTCCGCCCCGTCCGGCGTCCGGGGCGGCGGACCGCTGCTCCGCCAGCTCCGCGAAGTCCGCCCCCTCGCCCAGGGCGCGCGCCACCTCCTGCGCCTCGGCCTCGGTAGCGCAGGAGATATGGGCGATGCGCAGCTTCCGGTCCCAGCCCTCCCGCAGGTACGCCTCCTCGATCTCCCCTTCCCCGACGGAGACCGAGTCCCCGAGGGCCACGGCCTGGACCTGCTCCCTGAGCCGCCTCACGTAGATGGTGCGGAGGCGCCCTTTGATCCCGGGTTCTTCCCCGTACCCGAGGGCCCGCGCCTCGGCCAGCATCAGCTCGCGGTCGACGAGGCTCTGGAGCAGGCCGCGGACCGCTTCCTCCCGCGCTTCCCCGCCGGGGGCGTCCGGCCTCAGCCCCTCGGGCAGCCTCGAGACGTACTCCTCCAGCTCCCTCTCTCCGATGGCGACGTCCAGCACCTGCACGAGGGGTTCGTCGGCCGGCCCGCCGCAGGCGATCAGCAGAAACAGCGCCGGCGCCGCCCGTCTCACAGCTGAACCCCGGCGTAGATGGTGATGAAGCTCCTGGTCGTCACCTCCGGCCTCAGTCCCTTCGGGTCGGTGCGCACCAGCTCGAAGCCGAAGGTCGTCATCAGGTCGTACCCCATGTAGGCGGAGGCGTTGCGCAGCTGCACCGCCGTCGTCAGCCCGGTCGAGCTGTCCTCGCTGTCGGGGGGAGGCGGATCCCGCAGCTGCCTGAAGATCTCGTACTCGAGGCCCAACTCGACGAAACTCTTGTCCATCACCGGGAAGCGCAGCATCGCCATGAACAGCTCGGTCAACTCGCGGCGCTTGAACTCGTCGGAGAACACCGGCACCTGGCGCCGGAACTCGCTCTTCCAGCGCGGCACCAGGGTCCAGTTGCCGAGCTCGAGGGCGTACTCCGCCTTGTTGATCAGGCCGAGGAAGGAGCCGTCCCGCCGCGTCCCGTTGACGCGCAGCTTGAGGTCGTCGTCGAGCTGGTGGTACCACTGCCATTTGAGCTTGTGGGTCAGGCGGATTCCCCCCGGAACACCGTGGTTCAGCCCGAGCCAGGTGGTGTTGATCCAGGTGTTCCTCGCCGGCAGCCGGTCCTCGACCAGCTGCAGCGCCCCGCGCGTGCCCGCCGGCTGCCGCCACTGCAGGAGATCGTCGGTTATCGTGTCCCTGACCCGGCGCAGGTCCTGGAACACCAGGAGGCGGCCCCAGAGCGGGTGGTCGCGCTCGCCGGCCAGGGTGACGTACGACGCCTCGGTGACGCGGTCGTCGGTCAGCTGGTCCATCTGCATGCGCCCCGCCATCAGCCGGGAATCCGGGCCGAGGTTGGCGCCGCCGAACAGGTTGAATCCCCGCCGGTCCCGCTTGTAGGGGTAGTCGGGCTCCTCGTCGTTCTCGAAGCGGTCGATCACGGCGTTGTGATTCATGTCGACGCCGTAGAGGAACTCAGGGCGGTCGGCGTGGAAACGCAGGAACGGCTCCTCGTAGTCGGGGATCAGGTTGGGGCGGTCCTCGTTGTCGTTCTGGTTGAAGTCGGAGATGAAGTCGTTGTTCTCGTCCCAGCCGGGGAACACCTCCTCGTCGCCGGCCCCCCAGCCCTTGCGCCGCCAGTCGGGCCGCCGGTCTTGGTCGTCGTTGTCCTCGACCATCTCGTAGAGCTCGAAGTCGTTTCCGAAGTCGAGCACCCCTCTTTCGTTGGAGGTGACGAACGAGGTCGAGTAGCGCGGCGAGACGCTGAACAGCTCGACGAAAGCGAACCAGGGCAGGGCCGTCTTCGACACGTTGACCATCCAGGCCAGCGCCTGGGTGCTCGCCGAGTGGTGGGTCCTCAGTCCCGGGTTGGGGAACTGGCGGAACTGGTGGTTGACGTCGACCTCCGCGTACCCCTTGAACCCGTGCAGGTCGGCGACCTCGATGGTGAACCCGGCGATCTGGTTGGCGGTCGGCAGCCCGTAGTCGATGGCGATGACGCGCTGGTTCGAGCCGTCCTTGACGTTGCCCGCCGCCTGCGCCGCCGGCAGGAAGACCCGCTGCTCCCGGTCGTCGTACTGGCGGTCGGAGGAGATCTCGATCAGGTAGTCGTTGGCGACCACCAGCTCGACCTGGACGCGCTCGATGTCGGTGGCGCTCGGACCGATGTAGCTGACGTCGGTGAAGTCGTAGCGCAGCTGGATCTCCTCGGTGCCGTCGGCGGACAGGTAGCCGCGGCGCTCGAACCCCCCGTCGACGAAGGGGCGGAACCCGATCTCGCTGCCGCGCACCTCGTTCCCCTCGACGTCCCGGATGAGGATGTCGCTGGAGAAGAAGGCGCCGCCCCCCTCGCTGTCCTCGGGGGAGTCGTCCTTGATCAGCAGGGCGATCTCCGTCACCGGGGCGAAGTTCATCGCCTCGGTCAGCTGCCCCTGGAAGATGTCGCCGTTGACGGCCTCGAGCTGCGACTGCGAGTGGTGGGAGTTGACGTAGGTGCCGCCGATGCGGGCGAAGTCCCCGACCTGGGCGACCACCCTGCCGCCGAAGAGGTTGGTGTTGTTGGTCCGCGACTCGGCGGCGAACCCCGACGAGTTGGGGGCGCTGACCCGCGACATCAGCACCGTGGCCTCGTACTTGTCGGAGGCGAAGTCCCACTGGACGCCGTTGAACAGCGGCTTGGAGAAGGTCATCGGCGTGAGGGTGGTGCGGATCTGGCTGCCGAGGGTGATCGCGTAGTTGTACTGCCCCTTGTGGTCGGCTGCGACGACGAGGTTGTTGAACCAGGCGCTGAACAGGAAGCTCTTCTCGAGGGTGCTGCCGAACGGCTGCGGATTGCGCTGCCGCCAGTCGTAGATCAGCCAGCCCCGCGTCAGGTAGTTGCCGTACACATCGTAGAAGTACTCCCCCTCGAGGGCGGTGCTGACGTAGCGCTGGTACTGGCGCCGCGAGTAGTTGGAGTACTCCCGCTGGCGCCACTGGTACTCGACGTAGAGCTCCTGCGGCACGTACCACTTGTGCACCGCCGGATCGAGGGCGTCGGTGAGAATCCCCGGGCCGGCAGGCTCGAAGGTCACGCGGCCGCCGCGGGTCACCGTGCCCAGGCGGGCCCCGAACTCCTGGGCTTCGAGGGCGGGGGCGGCCAGCAGCAGGGCAGCCGTCGCTGTCAGTATGGAACGTCTCATCAGTACACCACCGCGATAACGCCTGAGTGGGCTTCCTCGAAGGCGTCGGCGGCGACGCGGAGCACCCAGACGTAGGTTCCGGGAAGCACCCGCAGGCCGTCCGCGGTGCGCCCGTCCCAGGTGAAGGAGGCCGGCCCCAGGCCCCGCTCGGCCTCCAGGGAGGCGACGGAGCGCCCCGACAGGTCGTAGAGCTCGAAGGAGACAGGCACCTCCCGGACCACCTGCAGCAGGTTGAAACCGACCCGCAGCTCGTCGTTGGCGCCGTCCCCGTTCGGGGTGACGACGCGGCTGTCGAAGGCGATCTCCCCCACCAGCCGGCCGATCTGCTCCTTGGGGATCTCGACGGTGAGGTTCGACAGCTCGTCGACGTCGTCCGGCCCGAAGTCGACGGCGTTGCCCGGCTCGAGGCGCTGCGGCACGGTGGGGAAGCGGCTGTCGAAAACCCTCCCGGAGAAGGTGGTGCCGAAGCGGAAGATCGGGATGTCGAAGGTCAGCTCGAGGAGCGAGCCGTCGCGGTCGATCCGCGGCAGGCTGATGCGGAATCCGTCCCGGGCCGAGGACTCGATCTCGAACTCGACCGGGACGCCGTCGACCTGGACGTTGCGGATATCCTCGACCGGGGCGTTGCTGTCGATCTCGAGGCGGTCGTACCCGTGGATGTCGCCCCGGCGGCCCAGGAGCACGGCGTAGCGGAAGGTCGCCGGCTCCTCCGCCCTGGCCAGCCGCGGGTACACCTCGGCGCGCAGGGTGTCGGCGATCGGGGGCTGCAGGTAGTCGAACTCGAGCCGCTCGACGAGCCGGGTGTCGAAGAGGCCCCCGGCGAACTCCATGCGGAAGCGGACGAACCGCCGCGGCGCCGGGGCCGGGTTGAGGCCGCGGTTCTCCACCGTCTTCCAAGGGCTCCAGTTTTCCAGGTCTTCCTGGAGCGTCACCTGCTCGTTGCGGGGCAGTTCCCAGTACTCCTCCGCCGTCACCGGGATGAAAACGGTGAAAAGGCCCTTCTGTACGCGCTGCAGAAACAGGATCGGCGTATCGTCGTGGCCGGAGCGCATGCCGACGCTCAGGTTCGAGAAGAGCTCCTCCCCGACGACCTGCTCGCGCCAGCGGATCCGCCCTACGGTAGCCGGGCTGCCGAGGTCGATCAGGTCCGACAGGTAGGTTCCCCCGGGAAGGTACCCGGTCCCGTACACC
>JAPOZF010000018.1 GCA_026706165.1 Gemmatimonadota bacterium | reverse complement strand
TTCGCAAGGTCCCGGGCGGCGTCCGAAACCCAAATATTGCCCAACCTCTCCCCTGTCTCAAGCAACCCGGCAGCACCTGCCCCCTGTTCCGGCAACGGCCGGGTGCAGGCGCCTCGGGGGGCCGCGGCTGAGACGAAGCGCCGGCCTCATTACGGCGCGGGCATGCCCGGGGCACTGGAAAGCCGGCTGCCGGCCAGGGGTTTCAGGGATCCCGGGGCGTGCCCAGGGAGTCCCGACTCCCACAGGGTACGGAGTGTAACCCCCCGGGTACGCGCCGGCGCGTCGTCGGCCCGCACTTCCGGGTGGCCCCGCGGGCACGTGATTTGCGGCCCGATCCTCATGCCGGCCACCGTCCTCAGCGCCGCAACCCTCGGTATCGACGCCTATCTCGTCCACGTCGAGGTCGACACCGACCGCCACCTGCCGACCTTCTGCGTCGTCGGCCTGCCCGACAGCGCGGTGCGCGAGAGCCGGGAGCGCGTCATGGCGGCGATCCGCAATGCAGGTTTCCAGTGGCCGCGACGGCGCGTCACCGTGAACCTCGCCCCAGCAGGTATCCGCAAGGTCGGATCCGCCTTCGACCTGCCGATCGCCGTGGGAATCCTCGTGGCCTCCGGGCAGGTCGACACCCCCCGCCTGAGCGACTTCGTGCTGTTGGGAGAACTCTCCCTCGACGCCAGTCTGCGCCCGGTCACCGGTGCACTCTCCGTGGCCACCGACATGGAACCGGAGGTCTACGGAATGATCGTGCCCCGGCAGAACGCCCGCGAGGCAGCTCTCGCCGGAGGCCCCCTGGTCTACGGCGTCGGCACCCTGCGCGAGGCGGTGGAGATACTCGAAGGCAGCGTGCGCGTCGCCCCCCACGACTTCGACGACGCCCAGGTTCTCGCCAGGGGCGTTCACCCTGATTTCGATTTCGCCGACGTCGGGGGCCAGCAGCACGCCAAGCGCGCCCTCGAAGTCGCCGCCGCGGGGTCGCACAACATCCTGATGATCGGCCCCCCCGGTTCGGGCAAGACCATGCTCGCCCGCCGGGTGCCGTCGATCCTCGCCGACATGTCGCTGGAAGAAGCCCTGGCGACGACCAAGATACACTCCGTGGCCGGAGCGCTGCCGCCCGGGGAAGCCGTCGTCGCCTCGCGCCCGTTCCGGGCGCCGCATCACACCATTTCCAATGCCGGGCTTATCGGTGGGGGCTCGCACCCGCGGCCGGGGGAGGTTTCCCTCGCCCATCACGGGGTTCTCTTTCTCGACGAGCTGCCGGAGTTCCAGAAGCACGTGATCGAGGCCTTGCGGCAACCCCTGGAGGACCACCGCATCACCATCGGCCGCGCTTCGGTGACCCTGTCGTTTCCCGCCCGCTTCATGCTGATCGCCGCCATGAACCCCTGCCCGTGCGGGTTCCTCTCCGACCCGAGGCGGGACTGCACCTGCACGCCGTTGCTTGTCGAGCGCTACCGCGCCCGTATCTCAGGGCCGCTCCTCGACCGCATCGACATCCACATCGACGTACCGGGCGTCGAGTACCGGGAGCTCGCGTCCCGCTCCGATCGGGTACCGTCGTCCGATTTCAGACAGCGTGTCGAAGGGGCGCGGCGGATACAGCGGCACCGCTTCGAAGAACGCGAGGACCTCTTCTGCAACGGCCATATGGAAGCCAGGGACATTCGCCGCTACTGCCCCCTCACCGAGGGGGGCGAGAAACTGCTCGGCCGGGCGATCGAGACCCTCGGACTCTCTGCGCGCGCTTACGACCGGATCCTCAAAGTCGGCCGGACGATCGCCGATCTCGACCGCGCCGACGACATCTCGGAACAGCACATTTCCGAGGCGATACAGTACCGCACGCTCGATCGGGCCGTTTGAGAGCCCGGGAGATCTCCATACCTTTCCCCCGAAAACCCGGCCGCTGAGCCGGGCCGCGGTCCCACCTCACAGAAGAGCAAGGAAATGACTGACGCCTCCCGGTTTTTCGTGTTTGTCGCTCTAACCGGCGACGAAGAGATCAGGACGTATTCGATGGACGCCGCAAGCGGCGCCCTGGAACTGGCCGGGGTCAGCCCGGCGCACGGCCCGATCGGGGCTCTGACCCCGGGGCCCTCCGGTGACCGGGTCTACGGAGCCCACGTCGGCTCGACCGAGCTTTCGAGCTACCGTCTGGATCGGGGGACCGGCGCCCTGGAGCATATGAACAAGGTGGCGACAGGACACGCCACTCCCGCTCTCGCGGTCGCCGGCGGAGGCGGCCGTTTCCTGATCGCAGGGTACTACACCGGGGGCGGAGTGACCGTGCACGCGGTCGCCGGCGACGGCTCCATCGGGGATCTGGTACAACGCGTCGACACCGGGGAGAAAGCCCACGCCGTGCTGATCGATCCGACCGAGCGGTTCGTGTTCATCCCCCACGTCTGTCCCGTCAACAAGACCTCCCAGTTCCGCTTCGACAGCAGCTCGGGACAACTGACGGCGAACGACCCTGCCGAAGTGATCCCGCCCGACGACTACACCGGACCGCGCCACATGTGCTTCGGCCCCGGGGGCGACGTCGTCTACACCGTCAACGAGCAGGGAAACAGCGTCACTGCTCACCGCTACGACGCCGGCGGCGGAACGCTTGAGATCTTCCAGACCGTCTCGACCCTGCCGGAGGGTTACGCCGAGACCAGCCACTGCGCCCACGTCGAGGTCCACCCCAACGGCAGGTGGCTCTACGCTTCGAACCGGGGGCCCGGGGATTCCATCGCCGGGTTCGAAATCGCCGGAGACGGCACCCTCACCCCGTTCGGCCACTTCCCCGTGCCCTCGAGCCCGCGATCGTTCAACATCGACCCGGGCGGGCGCTTCTGTTACTGCACCGGAGAGGCCGCCAACCTGATGCGCTGTTTCCGGATCGACCAGGAGTCGGGGAGCCTGGAGCCCTTCGGGAAGGACATCGAGGTCGGAAAGTCCCCGTTCTGGACGATGGTTCTCGGCTTCTGAGCGTCCTAAACCCGGTTCCGGACCCAGCGACGCCCTTCGGTCATCATCCCCCCATCAGCCTGTGTAGCCGCCGACGATTCTGGCGACCGCGGCGGCGAACCGCTCGACGTCATCCCTGGTGGTGTCGAAGGAAGCCATCCAGCGCACCACGCAGGCGGGACCGCTGAGGTTGAAGACAACGAAGTTGAACTCCTTCTGGAGCTCGGCGACGCAAGGGGTGGGGATTTCGGCGAAGACGCCGTTGCTTTCGGTGGGATACAGGATCTTCAGGTTCGGCACGCCGCGGACCTGCTCGGCCAGGAGCCGGGCCATCCGGTTCGCGTGCTCGGCGGTGCGGCGCCACAAGTCGCCGCGCAGCACCGCTTCGAACTGGGCGCTTATGAACCGCATCTTCGAAGCCAGCTGCAGACCCTGCTTGCGCACGTAGCCGAAGTCCCGCGCCAGCCCGGGATCGAAGAACAGCACCGCCTCCCCGATCATCATGCCGTTCTTGGTGCCCCCGAAGCTGACGATGTCGACCCCGGCGTCCCGGGTCACCGCGCGCAGCGACAGGCCGAGGGCGGCGGCGGCGTTGGCGAGGCGCGCCCCGTCGACATGCAGCAGCATCCCGTTTGCGTGGACGAAGTCGGCCAGCGCCCGCGTCTCCGCAACAGTATAGACCGTGCCCCACTCCGTGGCCTGCGTGATCGAAAGGAGGCGCGGCTGGCTGCTGTGTCCGGGAATCTCCTCGCGGGTCAGCGGCTCCACGGCGTCGACCGTCAACTTGCCGTCGAGGGTAGGGGCGGGGTAAACCCGGCAGCCGATGAAGCGCTCCACGGCGCCGCTTTCGGAGACGTGGATATGCGAACAGTCGCCGCAAATCAGCGCCTGGTACGGCGTGCAGACCCCGGCGGCGCTGACGACGTTGGCGGCGGTTCCGTTGAATACCAGGAACACCTCCGTCTCCTCCCCGAAGTGGTCGCGAAAGGCCTGCACCGCCCTCTCCGTGTACGGATCCTCACCGTACCCCACCTCGTGGCCGGCGTTGGCGTCGATCATCGCCTGCAGCACCTCGGGGTGAATGCCGGCGTTGTTGTCGCTGACAAAGCTGCGTTTTTCCAACAATTCCCTCCGTGTCTGCTTTTCGGGGCATTCAACGGCCCATCGGGCCGCCCTTGAGAGGAGATCAAAGATAAACCTCGGAACATAGCGGCAGAAACGAGGCTTTCACCCGGCCTCCCCGCCGGCAGGGACCCGGTCCGCAAACGCGCTTCGTCCCCTGGCGTCCCGTCGCAGGAATATGTCGCCATCGGGACGCCGATCCATCCCGGCTCACGGCGTTTCCGGTCACGGCCGTCGGAGGCCGACCTCATCCGGACGACCCGGGCTGAATATCCCCCGTCGGGATCCCGGGAACCGGACTCGGCGAGGCAATTGTTGCAGCGGATTCCGTGCAATTGTTGCAGGAATTGTCCCCCTGCACCGGCGCGCTGGAAGACTGAACAATCCATCTGCTTTATCCACAGGGAGTTACAACCGGCGCCGGGCACCTGGCACATATCTTGCGTGTTCTCTGGCGCAACTGTTCACCATGCAAACACTCGAGGAAAGCATGGCCCAGCTGTCGACATCCGAAGGAAGAAGCTGAGAGAAACGCTGCCGATCGCACTCAGCCCAATCTCCTTAGGAATACCTGAAGGTGTGTGCGAGTGCGACCCGGCGGAGCCGACGATCCTGTAGATGATCGGACCGGCCCTGCAAGGGGAATCCGATCCGACCGGACGAACCGCAGACACCGCGAATGTCTGCGGTTTTTTCGTGCCTGTCCCGGAAGGCAAAGGAGGCGGAAGTGATACTGATATCCGAATCGAAAGCAACCTCAAAACCGAAAGGAGGCATGCCCATGCGACGCGAGCTGTTGAACCAGGGCCTGATGTACGGACTTGTCAGCCTCTTCGTGTTCATCGTCGCCCCCCTCGTAACCTGAGCGGCGCGACGACGGTCGAGGCATCTGGTTCGTGAAGGGCGAATCGAAACATGCCGTGGAGACGAATGCGATTCGTCTCCGTCCACCCCGACCATGCGACGATGAAAGGATTGCGATGATTTACAGATGGCGAACCTGGAGGGACTCGACGGCTGCAGTTCAGCGCCTGTTCTGGTGGGTGCTGGCCCTGTCCCTGACGCTTGCCTTGCAGGGCGGCCCGATGGCGGGCTAGCTTCTTCGCCGGACTGCCGAGCCGGGCTGCATCCGCGAAACCCTTCGAAAACCGAAAGGGTCGGCTCCCGTTCACGGGGCTCCTTGGGCCTGTGGGGCCGGTCGAATCCTCCCAGGCGTTACGCGCCGCGCCCGTGAAAGGAACCGGGCTGAAGAACCTCCTCCCAACAGGCGGCAGTGCTGCCGATTGACCTTTCACCGGACCTGCGGGCACCTTTCACGGGGAGAACGAGAACCCCCGACCATGGCCTGCGGCGAACCACCAGCACCCGATCCCATGCCCGGTTCCCAGCAAGTGAAGCCGGGTACAGCCACCGGCGAGCGGCTCGAGAAGCTGCTCGACATCCTGCCCTCTTTCGCGCTGCTGGCGGGTTTGCGGCTCGACCTGTTCGCCATGCTTGAAAGCGGTCCGGCCACCGCCTCCGAGCTGGCTGAACGGCTCGGCGCCGACCGCCGGCGCCTCGATCAGCTGCTGTACGCGCTTGCCGCGGTCGACCTGCTCGCTGCCGAGCAACCGGCCGCGCCCGGAAAAACGGCACCCGGCGAGCACCGCTTCCGCAACAGCCTGGAAGCCAGCCGTTACCTCGTTCCGGGGAAAGGGAAGTACCTCGCCGGCCACCAGGAGCTGCTCGCCATCCTCTGGAGCGCCGCCTTGAAAACAGCCGATTCGATCCGGGAAGGCCGTCCGCTGGCGGAGAAGGACTTCGCCGCCATGCCCGGGGAGGAGCTGACTGCCTTCCTCGGGGGACTGCATTCCATGGCCCTCCAGCGGGGACGGGAGCTGGCCGGCGGCGAGTGGCTCGGCGGCTGCCGCCGCGTCGCCGATATCGGCAGCGGCTCCGGGGGGGTCCTCATCGCCCTTGCCGGGGAGCTTCCCGAGCTCCGCGCCGTGGCGGTGGAGCTGCCCCGCGTCGCCGAGGTGACCAGAGGCTTCGTCTCGCAATCCCCGGTGGCGGAACGGATCGACGTCGCCGCCGCCGACCTCACGGCCGACGAGGTGGTGGTGTCCGAAACCGACCGCCCCCGCCTGGCCCCCGGCTCCTTCGACGCGGTGCTGATGGTCTCCTTCCTGCAGGTGTTGAGCCCGGGGCAGGCGCGCCGGGTCGTCGGCCGCGCCGCCGGGCTGTTGCGTCCGGGAGGCGCCCTCCACGTCATCGGCGCCGGCATCCTCGACGACGGCCGCGCGACCCCCGCCAAAGGGGCGCTGTGCAACCTCGCCTTCCTCAACATCTACGAGGAAGGGCGCTCGTACACCGGGGGAGAGCATCGCGACTGGATGCGCCAGGCCGGTCTGGCCCCTCCGGAACTGCGGGAGCTGGAAGACGGCACCCGGGTCATCAGCGCTCGCAAGCCCTGATTCCCGGGACGCGGGCCCGCCGCCCTTTGCCATTTGTAGCCCCGTACGGCACTGGCTTATCTTGGCGGCGTGAAGGAAGCCCTCGCCCAGGTCAGCGAAAATCTCGAGGAGATCCTCTCCAGGTACGACGAAGCCGCCCAGGAGCTTCTGCGCGTCGCCCGCGCCGACGGGCACTTCGCCGGCTGGAACCCCGATGATGTCGCCTGGCCCTGCAGTCCGGGGCCGGGCCAGGTGCCCGGAACCGATGCCCTCGCCAGGCGCGCCGCCCTGATTGCCGAGATCTACGACGGCACGCCGTCCCGCCGCGACAGCCGCCTCGGGGAGGCGTACGAACGCTACAGCGCGAGGCTGCCGGCCTACCACGAGAGCAACCGCCTCTTCGCCCGCATCCAGCGCCAGTTCCGCGAGCGGGGCGCCGGAGACGAGCGCGACTTCCTGCAGCTCTACCAGACCGTCTACCTCGAAGCCCTGCGCCGCGAAGACCCGGTTCTCCTCGACGAGGGAGAGGCTGCGCTCGTCGAGTTCCGCGTCGCCCGCGCCCCCCTGGCCCTGGCGAGCTCGGTCGCCGAGAAAGTGCACCGGGACGCCGACCCGGACGACCCCCGCTGGACGCAGGAATACGCGTGCGCCGACGCGGCCGGGAACCCGCGGACCGCGACGCTGCGCGACCATCTCACCGGCATCGCCGAGGCCGTGGTCGACATGCTCGCCGCCGGGGAGCACCTCGCGGTCCGCTTCAACACCTTCAGCAACTTCATCTGGTTCGGAATCTCCATATGGAAGGCGGTACCCGACCTCGACCTGCTGTTCTCGCGGCTGCGGGGCAAGGTCCGCCGAGGCTGGCTCGAGAAGCTCGAGCTGCACGTGCGTCTGGCGCAGGGGATGCTGCTCGAGTTCCTCCAGGCCCACCTCGAGGATCCGGCCCAGATCCGGCCGCGGGAGTACTGGTACGGCCAGCAGTACAGCTATCTCACCCGGGACATGATCGACCTGGTAACCACCCTCATCCCCAGGGCGAACGCCCTGCGCAGGCGCGCCCGGGGCGGGGACGGAATCCCCCCGGTGGAGGTGCCCCTGCTGTTCCTCGACGACAAGGCCGGCCGTTTTCTCGAGTACCCGGGCGTCGGGAGAAAGGGGACGATTTCCGGCTGGAAACGGCGCGCCCGGCTGCTGGAGTGGCTGCGGCTCTTCCGCAAGACGCGCCGGATCAAGATGAAGCTCTGGCGCCCCGAGGTCCCGGAGCAGGTGCGCGTCGAGGAGGCGTGGAAGAGCATGCTCGACATGGGCTCGAGGGTGCTCGACCTGTTCGGCATCGAGCTCGAGGTGACGGTCGATCCGCTGTTCGAGGAGATGGCGCGCGAGCTCCGCCTGGGAGAGCCGGGGGCGCGCAAGGTCGCCTTCCTGCCGACCCATCTCAGCCTCCTCGACCACCCGGTGATGTACGGCGTCCTGCAATCGCCGCAGCTGTGCCGGGCAATGGGATGGGAAGGACCGCGGCCGTGCACCATCCTGTCGCGTGAGCGGCTCCTCGACGCTACGGCCTTCAGAATCTGGGGAAGGGAGTTCTCGCTGATCGGCATCAAGCCCGACCTCATCGACACCGTCAGCGAAGAAGTGGACGGCTACGTCATCCTGCGGCGCAGCAAGGACACCGGCAACCCGACGCAGCGGTTCGCGGAGCTGTTGGAGCAGCGGCCCGGGGTGGTCTACGGAGCCGGGACGGTGGCGGCCTTCGCGCTGCAGATCATGCCGATGCAGCACGCCCTGTTCGCCTACCTCCCG